>JBOGYN010000331.1:0-1724 GCA_050696855.1 Solirubrobacteraceae bacterium
CTCGCTCACCGGGCCGACTGAACGGCGGGCAGTAGCTCGGCCAATCGGCTGGTCAGCATCCGCTCGGTGAGCTCGACAACGCCGCGCAGACCCCGCCCGATCTCCGGGAGCGAGCCGAAGCTTGCCACGTCAGGCTCGATGTTCATGAACAGCGTCAAAGGCGACTTGATCGCGTGCTTGGAGGCGTTCGCCACCGCAGCGCTCTGGCAGGCCGCGTCGAGCTCGGCCAAGCGATCCTCGGCTCGCGCCGCAGCAAAGAGACGATCAGGCCGCTCGAGCCGGGTGCCCTCGGGCCCGCGGGCCAACGCTTCAAACCCAAGCAGGCTGCCCGTCTCGAGGTCGACGATCGGTTGAAACACCGATCGCAGGGCGCCCCGCTCCAGAATCTCGTCCAACCCCCCAGCCTGCTCTGCCGACACCGACACCGGGCCTCCCCGCTCGGTCCTTCAAGGCTTTGTACCGACGCCGCAGCACGGGCATACCAGATCAACACCGCACTCCGCCGGATGGGGGAGTTGCGCTCCAGGCTGTCACGCTGTCCTTCGTGACACAGGCGAGATGCTTCGAGGTCGGACCGTGACGCTGCGCCGGATCTGGGAGCTGGTGGTCGCTGCGCCCGACGCGGTCCTGCACCGCGACCGGACCGCGGCGCAGGTCGCGATCGGAGCCTCAGGGATCGGTCACGGCGACGTCATACCGAGCCTCACCTTGGCTCCGGCGCTGCTCGCCGCGATGGTGTTCCTGCTGCTTCGGGTCCGATAGCCTGCCCGCTCCCCAGACCGCCGGTTCCGCTCAAGGCGCGGCGGTGCGACGGAGCGAGACCGGGCCGGCTCTACTCGTCCCAGGCCCGGACGACGATCTGAACCAGGGACCAGGGCTTGGCGGCCCGATCCGGCGGTTGTCGCCGAGCGGGCCGATGCCGCGTCACAATCGTCGGATGACAACCGATGCCTCGACCTCCCCCCGCAAGCGCCACGCGCTCGAGCTGTTTCAAGGCCTGCCCCGCCACTACGACCGAATGGGAGCGGTGCTCAGCTTTGGCCAGGACCCGGTCTGGCGTCGCGCGTTGGTGCGCGCGGTCGATCCCCAGCCCGGCCAGCGTGTCCTCGACGTCGCTTCCGGCACGGGGATGGTGGCGATCGCGCTGGCCCGCCGCTGCGCGTGCGAAGTCGTCGCGCTGGACCAGAGCGAGGCGATGCTGGGCGCGGCCCGTGCCCGGGTGGCGAGTGACCCCCGCCTGGCCGAGCAGATCAGCTTCCTACCGGGCGAGGCCGAGCACCTCCCCTTCGCCGACGGTGACTTTGACGCGCTCACGTTCACGTATCTGCTGCGCTACGTCGACGACCGCCCGGCCACGATGCGTGAGCTCGCGCGCGTGGTCAAGCCCGGAGGCCGGATCGGGATGGTCGAGTTCGGCGTCCCCTCCTCCCCCCTGCTGCGCGCACTGTGGCGTGTCCACACGCGCATCGGGTTGCCGCTGCTCGGTCGGCTCGTCTCCCCGTCGTGGTTCGATGTCGGCCGCTTCCTGGGTCCGAACATCGAGGCGCTGTACGCCGCCGAGCCCGACCTGGTCGGGCTCTGGGAGGCGGCCGGCATCCGAGACGTGCAGCTACGACGCCCGAGCTTCGGCGCCGGCGTGGTGATGGCCGGCGTGCGAGATGGCAACCGAGCGCCGTAGCCTCGACCGCCCGGCGTTCTACGCCCTGGCGAGCGGCGGCTGGCGC
>JBOGYN010000332.1:0-3558 GCA_050696855.1 Solirubrobacteraceae bacterium
GTCCTCGATCCCCCAGAAGCGGCTCGGCACAGTCGCCGATATCGGCCACGCCGCGCTGTTCCTGGCCACGGACGAGGCGGCCTACATCACCGGACAGACTATCGTGGTCGACGGCGGCCAGATTCTGCCTGAGTCGCTGATGGCCCTCGAGGCGCAGTAGCCGATGGATGCGACTCCCCGCGGCGCGCGCGTCTCGGGGTCTCTCGGCCCGGCCGCGATCGCCATCCGCGACCGGCTGGCGCACGAGATCGCGGCGGGCGAGCTTTTGCCCGGGAAGCGTCTCGGCGCCGAGCGCGAGTTCGCCAACCGCCTCTCGGTTTCCCGCGCGACGGTGCGCTCGGCCCTCGCCGACCTCGAGCGCAGCGGCGTCGTCCATCGGGTGCGCGGCCGAGCCGGCGGCACCTTCGTCGCTCAGCGAAAGGTCGAGCGCGATCTGACCTCCCTGGCGGGGCTCCCCGCCTACCTGCGCCGGCAAGGGTTTCAGTCCGACGCCCGAGTCATATCGACGGCGACCGTCGAGGCCGACGACGATGTCGCGGCCGCGCTCGATTTGGGCGCGGGTGAGCTCGTGCTGGAGGTCGTGCGCGTGCGCCTGGCCGACGGCGAGCCGATCTCACTGGAGCGGGCGACGTTTCCCGCGAGCCAGTTCCCAGACCTGCTCGATCGCTCGCTCAGCGGATCGCTCTACGAGCTGCTGCAGACCCAATACGGGCTCGAGCCCGGCGAGGCCGAGGAGCAGATCGAGGTCGTCGCCGCTGGAGCCGGGGAGGCGAGATTGCTCGGCGTGTCGCGCGGGGTCCCGCTGGTGGCCATCGCCCGCACGGCGTGGAGCGCCGACGGGTTGGCGTTCGAACGCTCCCACGACCTGTTCCGCGGCGATCGCGTCCGCATCGTCGTCCGGGCCCGATCTGCGCCGAAGACCTCGAGTGTGGTCGCGGCGTCGGTCGAAGTGCTCTGACGCGAGCCCTCCGACCGACGCGAGCCCCTCCGACCGAAGCGAGCCCTATACCTGATCCATTCCCTGGTTGACCATGCGTCCGATCGTCTCGTACTTGGCCCGGTTGTGGGACTTGATCCAGAACGCGTACCCGAGGCCGGCCAGGAAGATCGCGAGGTCCGCCCAGCACAGCCATTTGGCGTACCCGTACCCGGAACCGAGGAAGTTCAGGTTCTTGATCGCCAGGTACAGCACGATCGCCTGGCTGACGACCGCCACCAAGGGAGCCGTGGTCGTGGTCCACCAGTGATGGTCGGCCTTCTGATGCGTGCGGAAGTAGTTGAAGATCGCCAGCGAGACCAGAGCCTGGATGGCGAGGATCGCCACGACGCCCATCACCGCCATCAGCCCGTAGACCTGGAGATAACCGACCGAGTCCGCGGCGCCGAGCTTGGCGTTGACCGTCGCGAACACCGCAAACGCGAGCAGGATCAGCGCCGCAATCACCGACTGGGTCGAGGAGGCGATATGCGGACTGCGGTGCCTGTCATGCGTGCGCCCCAGCGCCCGGGGCAGAACGCTTTCGCGACCGAGCGCATACATGTACCGCGAGGCGGTGTTGTGGAAGGCCATGCCGCAGGCGAACGAGCCGGTGATGATGAACCAGCTCAACAGATCCTTGAGGAACAGGCCGCCGTACTTCTGCGCGGGAATGAAGTAGAAGTTGGCCGAGTTGTTCTGGGCCACGCTGGCCGCCGCGTTGGCCGAGTGGAACCCGGAGATCCCAGCCCACGAGGTGAGCGTGTAGAAGATGCCGAGCCCGATCACCGAGATGTACAGGGCTCGGGGGACGTTGCGCTTGGGATCCTTGGACTCCTCGCCGTAGTTGGGCGCCATCTCGAACCCCACCCATGACCAGAACGCGAAGAAGATCCCGATCCCGGCGGCTCCGGCGGCCAGGGCGGTTCCGCTCACCTTGCCGGCCGGAAGACCCTTGAACGCGTTCACCGGATTGATGGCGTCCAACGAGACGTTGCTGGATGCCCCGGAGAAAATGACGACGTCGAAGGCGACCAGCGTAACGATCTCGCACAGCAGCGTGATGCCCAGGATGCGGGCCGAGATCTGCACGTCGAAGAACGCGAGTGCCGCGATCAGGGCGATCATCGCGAAGCCGAACCAGTACCACTCGATGTGGATGCCATAGCGCGCCGCTTTGAGGGACGCGAAGTAGGCGAACCCGCCGACCAGGGAGACCTCGAAGACGCTGTAGGCGGCGACCATCGTAAATCCGCTGGCCATACCAAGCTCACGGTTCAGCCCGTGACTGATGAAGCTGTAGAAACCGCCGGCCGTCGTGACCTTGCGCGCCATGGCGACATAGCCCACGCTGAAGATTGTCAGCACGACGGTCGCAAACAGGAATCCCGCCGGGGCGCCGACTCCGTTTCCGAAGCCGACCGCGATCGGCGTGTTGAACAGCATCGCCGAGATCGGCGCCGAGCCGGTCACGGTCAAAAAGAGCACGCCGACCAGGCCGACAGCTCCGGGCCGCAGCTTGTGGACGTCCTTGCGATCGGCGACGTCAACGCTCTCGGACACCGGCAGCATTCCCTCGTGGTGCGCTGGAATAACTCCACCCTCGGTACTCACACGAACCCCTCCTTCATTGCCGATTGGGCTGGAACTGAGGTGCCAGACTCAGGCGATTGCCGCCACCTGGCGCCTGTCCGTCGATAGCTCGGCCTGGGCGTCGCCGAGTGCGTCCACCAGAAAAGCTTCCACGGCGCGGCGCCACTCGCTCTGCACCACCACCACCCGGTCAGGCAGCAGCGCGCGCGGCCTGATCTCGGCGTAGCGAGACCGCGCGAGGCGATCAAAGGCGTCGATCACCCGGATCACGAGGCCGTAGTCGCGCGGACCGACGAAGCTGCCGATCCAGTCTCCGGGCCGGCCGGCGTCGGCGAACACGCCCTCGCGGACGCCCTGCCAGTAGGCGTGCTGGAACAAGCAGCCTGCGCTGCCCTGCTGAACCCAGCAACCAGCCGTCACGCCGAGTTCGCCGCGTTGAATCCCGCGAAGTCCCAGCTGCAGCAGGCTGCGCCCCGACTCGGAGGCCGCCAGGGTGGCGAGGCTTTCACGGACGCGACGCTCTTCAGGGTTCATCTCACGATCTCCTTGCTCGGGGGCTCATCTCGTCACGCCGCCGACGGCCTCGAGGACATAGTCAATCTGTTGAGTCAACGGGGCGCCAGGTACAAGCTTGCCATCCAGCGCCGCCGTGCCGATCGTGAACGCCCAAACGCCACGCTCGGTCAGCGCCTGGATCCGCTCGGCCGAGTCAACTGAGCCCGCGGCGATCACAGGCAGCGACGTTGCCTGCACGACCGCTTCTACGAGCTGGTCGACATCTCCGTCGTAGCGGTAGGCGAGCAGGTTTATCCCGTCGACGCCCAGGCTCTCAGCGCGGCGGGCGTCTGCGGCGATCTCGTCGATCGTCCCCCGAAGCAGGCAGGGATGGTCGATCACCTTCCCGATGTAGGGTCAGAACCGCACGTCGGTGCCGGCGATGATCCCCTGGATCGGCTCGATCAGCGTGCCCCCGATCAGGTAATCGGGAC
>JBOGYN010000333.1:0-12231 GCA_050696855.1 Solirubrobacteraceae bacterium
GCTTTGACTGGGGCGACGCCGGTATCGGCGCGGCCAGCGGCCTCGCCCTCTCGATGCTCGGCGTCGGCGGTGCGCTCGTCATCTCGTCACAGCGACGCACAAGCCGCCACAGCATTCCCGCACCGCCGACCAGCTGACCAACCGCCGCCACCACCACCACCACCACAAGGAGCACACGATGCCCAGGCTTCGGGCCGCGCCTACCCCCGAGCCCGAACCGACCGGCCGCTACGCCCACGAGCACCAGGCCGGGTTCAGATGTCTCAAGCACCAACGGCTATGACTTCGCGTGAGTCCCGCCCGCCGGCGTGCGGATCATCTCGGGCGACAGCGGCTTTGACTGGGGCGACGCCAGCATCGGCGCTGGCGCCGCGCTCGGGCTCATGCTCGCCGCCACCGGCGGCACGCTCCTGCTCGCGCACCGGACGGACCCAGTCACCCACCGCGAGCTGACCCAGGCGAACACCTCAACAACACCCGCGGCGCGCGTCACGACGCTCGCCTGAGAAAGGCGTCCGGCAGTCGCCTTCCGGAACCGGGATTCAAAGGATTCAAAAACCTCGGACGATCCGCTCAGACGACCGGAGATCCCGATCTCTAGCGGCGATAGGAGAAGTGATCCGTATGCGTAGACGCACCCCACCAATGCTTGCAGTCGTCCTCGCGTTGGCCCTGGCGGGCACAGCGCTGGCGACGATGCCTTCGGGCATTGCCGTGACCACGTTCGTCCGGGCGCCGCTCGCCGGGAACACGCCGAATGGTGCCGTCAAGGCGTCCGCCGACCACGTCCGGCTGCGCACCAAGGGAACCACCGACGTCGCCATGCAGACGATCACCTCGCCTCCGGGAGGGAGTTCGGGTTGGCATAGCCATCCCGGCGTCGTGCTGGTGGCGGTTCAGTCGGGCACGGTGACGCTTTATGACCAGGATTGCCACGCGACGCAGTACGGCCCGGGACAGGCGTTCGTCGAGGTCGGCGACGACCCGTCGTTGGTCAGGAACAACACGACCTCGAACGCCGTGTTGTACGTCACGCTGATCGTCCCGAGCAGCGCGACGTCGCTCAGGATCGACAAGCCCCAACCGGCAGGCTGCGCGGCACACTAGTCGTGCTCGGGGGAGAAGGGAACGACCTTTCTCCCCCGATGGCCGCTGCTTGCGGTGAACCCTCCTGAACACGCGCCCACCGACCGATCTGTTCCAGCGCGGCGTCACTCCCCCACGTCGCTGCATCTTTGATCGTCGCCCAAGGATGGTGTCCCGTCAGACCCGCCGTTGAGGCGTCTCGGTGACGGTAGGCAACACGGCGGCGACCTTCGCGCCGCCGCCCATGAGTCCGAGAATACCCTGAGGTGGGACGGATCTCGTCACCGCTTCGCCCCACGGCCGGGAACGCGCCTTTCCACACGGGCTCAGGCATCTCGCCAATGAACCGCCTGCGGGCTACATGTGCGAGCGTGGCCGATGCGAAGTGGCGCCAAACCAGGACGTACCGGAAGGCCCGCCCGAAAGAAATCCCGGTGACGGGGCGTCAGCCGGACACGCCCGAAGCGCGCGGGGCGGGCGCTTCCGCAAGCAATCGACGAGCGACGGTGCCGTCAGCCCGCAGGTCGGCTTGTGCTCGGGACGAGCCGCAGCAGTCGGCCGTCCATCTCGGCGGACCGCTCCATCAACGACAGAGCAGCCATCTCGCCGATCGTCGTTTAGCTGCTCTTTCCGGACAACAGCGGCCACGAGCCCGGTCTTGCTGACGTGCCCCTGCTGCCAGCGCGATGCAGGTCTTGCCGCGCGAACCTGAGGAGTCGCGCATCTCGCCAAATTCGAGACCGAACGGCGCCAATTGGAAACCACGGCGCAGCTACGACTCACTTGACGCTGGCCTGAACGGCAACAGCCGTTGTTCAGCGCACTAGCTGGCCGGCGAGCAAATCAACCGCCCGCCAACCTCCAGGCTCCCGGTTCAGGACGACTGCCCAGTTCCGCGGTCGCACCGTTTGGCGCAACTCGAGCACCGCCGTGCCACCGTCCCGCAGCACCCGGTGAACGACAACCGAGAAGCTTGTGATCTGTTTGAAGTAGTTCATGCAGCTTCCGTGCAGCGCCTTCCCGTAGGCCTGAGCGAGCTCCGGCGCAAACAGCTCGGTGCAGACTCGGGACGGATTGTCGATCGCCGCGGCCCCGTACGCATCCAGCCAGGCTCGCGGCGTCGCTGGCAGTTGCAAGCGCGCCGGGCTGGGCGAAAGCCACCAGATCGCCGTGAGACAGCCCACGGTCACCGTCACCCCGATCAAGCTCGACCACAGGGCCCGGCGCCGCCGCGCCTCGGTGCTCCTCTGTCCGTCGAGAACGGGTGCGGTCTGGCGAGCCGGGGCGTCGGCGGTCTCACGAGCTTTGGTGGGAAGCCCTCTCCCCCAGCGCGCATCGTGCTCCCCGCGGATCCGCGCGATCATCGCTTTCGATGCTTGGCCCGGTGGCGCTTGTGCTTACGGTGCCGGCGGTGAGCTGCCGGGGGACGCGGGTGTCCGCCGACCAGAACGGACCGGCGTCCGGACGCGGCCGGCGCGTAGGGATAGTCGCCCATCGGCAAAGTTGCGATCTGGAACCAGTAGCTCTTGAAGATCCCCGCATACCCGGCCCCAAACGCATAGGTGGTGGTGAAGCGACCCCTGCCGGTCACATGCTCCTCCACACCGTAGGTCTGATAGTTGCTCCCCTGCCCGATCCGCAGCCGCACCAGCGCTCCTCCGGGCGGCAGGTACCCGCCGAGTAGCTGGCCGGTGATCCGCACGGTCCCGCCCCAGGGCACGCGTCGCGTAACGCTCAGCAGCTTCACCTTGGCGTGGACGATCACGCGAACCTGCCCGGAGGAACCGCCCTCCGTCGTCGGGTCGCCGCCGTAAACCGCCTCGACGATCCGCGACGGTCCGGGCGGCAGCGTAGCGGTCCACGTCCCGTTCGCGGCAGTTGTCACGACAGCCGCCTGGGTGAACTTCCTGCCGCCGTTGTCTGGCGCCGTCAGGACGCTCACCGCGTGACCTCCGATCGCGATCCCCGCGGAGGTGCCGAGATAGCCGTTGACCGTCGTTCCGCGCCCGAAGCCAACAGCTCGCGACGTCCTGGCGATGACACGCGGAGGGACCACCACGCGCACCACCTTGAGTCGCTTGACCTTGACCAAGTGGCCGTGACGACGCACACGCACGAACACGACGGTGCGCCGTCGTACGGTGCGCGGATGGCAGCGCATCACCCGCTCGACCCGTGTGTGTGCCCGCGTCTTGACCTTCACCCTCTTCCCGTGACGGCGAACGGTGATCCAATGCCCGGGCACCTTCACGCGCGCGCGCGCCGCGTGGCACCGCAGCCCGACGAGCTTGTCGAATGCGATGCCGACCACGGTGGGTTGACCGATCTTCAGGGACCAGGTCGCCGTGGACGATTGACCATGTGCGCCCGAGGGATCGACGGCGTTGTCCTCGGCATAGCAGCTCACGGTGTGCGTGCAGATGCCGCTCACCGGCACCTGCGCGCTGCCGCCGGAGTAGCTCTGAGCGGGACCGCCATCAAGGCTGCACACGATGCCCGCGATGCCCGACGGGCTGCCGCCAGCCGTAGCCGTTACGTACTGCGTACCGGCAGTCGAGGCCGCATCGACGGGGCCCGAGAGCGAGATCGTCGGAGTGCTGTTATCGACATAGACCGTCTTGCTCAGACTCGCTGGCACTGACGCTGCGTCCGATGCGCTGAGCGTCAACGCCAAACCGCCCTGGCCGTACCGGCTTGTGTCCACCGATTGGCTGATCGCCGGGGCCGCGCACTGATGCCACGTCGAGACGTTCTGCGCGGACGTCGTCGTATCGATCAGCTGCCCATTAAGCGTTGCCGACAGGGAACAGAGTCCAGATGGCGAGTCCCCTGAAGCTACGAAGGGCCATGTCCCCCTGATCCACCCTGTCGTCTGCCACAGTCCGCTCGGCGCACTGAAACCTGGGCCGCTCGTCTCACGGACGTAAAGCGAGAAGGCTTGCACTGCCAGCAGCGCGGGCTGTGTACAGGTGCCCCTGCCGCACACGAGCTGCATGCCGAAGTAGCTGGATGGAGACGAGAAGATCATCCCCAGGGTGCCCTGCGTCTGGTCGTTGGTCTGGGTCCCGCCACCAGCCCAGTAGAAGCCGCCGCCGTAGTCGGCGCCATCGTTCACTCCGGTCGAGACGAGCTGAAGCGCCGTTGCGCCGACGAGCTCAAGCCCAGCAGGAGTCCCGGTCTGCCAGCGGCCCGTCTGGCCTCTGGTCGTCGTTCCGTTGTTGTATAAGCCGAACCCGCCACCGTTGTAGGAGGGCGCGGGGCATTGGCCGGTCGTGGCGATCCCTGGCACTGAGCTCGCTGCGAATACGTTGTTGGCATATGAGCCGCAGACCTCCACAGTCTCATCCGCGAGCGCGTACGAGCAGCAGACAAGCAGAGCTAGCACTGCTGTTGGCAGCGCGAGAACGCGAACTCGCCGGGGTTTTGTGATCCAGGGGCGCATCGTCAGCAAACTGTCAGGGGCAGACGACCATGACGTTGACGCTCTCAGGGACGTTGCTGCCGCTCGAGTCAAATGTCTCGACGAGCAGCGATGAGTTCGCTCCGTGACCGTCTGGTCCGAACGTCTCCGCGGTCTCCTGTCCGAGCACCGTAGGGACGTTCGCCGGATTGGCGAACACGACACAGTTCTGCGGAAGGGACCGGTGCCAAGACACCCGGAACAACCCTCGCGTGGGGTCCGTCATCGAAACAGACGCGCTGGGGCGTGATGAGGTCACGTGTCCAGCAGCGTTGATCTGCGCCCAGTCCGCGATATGTCCGGCGATCGACTTCGGATTTAGGCTTGCTGCGGTAACGGCGCCCTTCGCGATCTTTCGGCTCGTAACAGCCCCGTTGCGCAGCTGCTTCGTGCCGACGCTGCCGGCCGGAAGGCTGAGCGCAGCGTATGACGTGCCGCCCAGCGCGACGAACAATGCGAGCAGGGCGATGGCGTTGTGGCGGATGAAGGTCAGAGTCTTAAGCACTGAACGTATGTCTCCTTATTGGGTGCCAGACGCGCCTCTGCCTGGACCCAGGCTGCCGCCCAGACCGAAGACAGGTTGGCTTTGGTGCGACGTATTGGTGCTGGTCACGGGAGCAGCCGTGGTGGTCGCGGGCTGAGAGCTTGACGCAGCCGTCGAGCTCGAGCTGCTGTACGACGGGCTGGAAGCGGCGGGCGACGTCGAGGCGGCGGGCGCCCCGCTCGCATGGGTAACCGAGTGGTTTCGATTCGAGCGCTTCCCGGCGGACGGGACCCGACGATGGTGCCGGACCGGCGACTTGATGCGGCGGGTGAGCTCCCGACCCTCATTGGCGATCGCGTTGGCTGCCGCGGCAAGGAACTTGGACGGCGCCAGCGTGAACGCACTGGTAGCGACAAGCCTCCCTGACCGACTGGGAGTCCGCGGCGAGACGGACTTGCCGTCCAACTGCGACAGCGTCACAGCCATTGCGGTAGTCGTAAACATCGCGGCCACGGCCACCCAAAGCGCAACCCGTTTGCGCCGGCCCCGGGGGTTCGACTCGCCGCGGGCTTGACTTCGAACCGTTCGCTTGCGTGGCGGTCGCGCCTGACGCCGCGAGCGGGGCTGCAGCTCGGCCGAGCCGCGCGGTGCACTCGTGCGAGCGGCCACCTGACCGCGCTGGTGGTGCTCTTCAAGCTCCCGCAGGATCTCGTCGCTCTGAACGTCGTCGATGGCTGGCATATCCGCCCCCTCATCGGCTTGCGAGGCCGCGGGCGGACCGTCCGGATCGGAGACCGAGGGTTCTGGAGCGAGCGTCGCGAGGATCTCGTCCGGAGAGCGGACGTCGACGTCGTCGAGGTCGAAAGTCCCGAGCATGCTCAACGCCGCATTGCGATCGGGAGGGGGCGTCTCTTGATTCGGCGCCGCCGGTGCCTTTGGGAGACTCCTTCTTCGCTTTGGTCGATCCGGATCGAGCGCGTGGACGCTCGCCAGCGGCCCATTGTGCTTTTCCCCGCCAGAACCGGACATCTTCCCGATCCTCACTCTACCATTGAGCTAATTCGCCGCGTAGCGCTGATCCTGCTAAGCTTAGCGCTAATGACTCCGAGCTTCCACCGCAAGCGTTTCGCCTAGTGTCTACGGCCTCTGACGAGTGGTTTACGCTGCCGCAGATCGCGGAGATGCTAGGCGTCAATCCGTCGACAGTGCGCCACTGGGTCAACACCGGCCGACTCTCTGCTGAGAAGCGCGGCCGCCGCTGGCTCGTCGAGCGCGAGGACTTAGAGACGATCATGGCGCAGCGCCGCCGCCGCGCCGGGCGTTCGGCACTCATCGAGCCGCCGGCGGAGTCCGGCGAGCAGCGGAAGGGGCTGAGCATGGCTGACTCCATCGACCTAGGTACTGACACATGAGCGACGAGTTCGGATCGCCGCAAGAAGCAGCGATGCATGTTCGACGTGCCGACTCGCGCTGGCAGGCCGCGGTCCACGGCTTCGATCCCTACCCCGACCGGCTTCGCCGGCTGGCCGACGCCGCCGAGGCAGAGCGCAAAGCGCTCCTGTTCGCCGACCTCTGCAACGTCAAATGGAAGCCTCAGCCTGGCGCGCGCGGACTGCGGCTCGCGGCCGAGCTCGACCCGGGCAACCGGATCGGACCCGAGAAGCTGTGGGCCAAGTTCGATAAGGCTCTCGACCAACTCGGGGTTGCGCTTGAGGGCGACGGCTTCGCCCAGTTAGCCGCCGTGTTCGGTTCGCTATCGGCCGCGGCGATCGAGATCGCCGACGCGCTCGAGCAGACCGACCAGATCAGCCAGACGGGCTGACGCTCAATCGCAGGCGGTCGGCTTTGGGTCTACGCGACCCACCTAGCCTCGGCGAGCTCGTCCTTATAGGTCCCGGTGGCGAGGTAAGTGCGGAGCCGACGGCCGTTGGCAAGCGGTCTGACCTTGGCCGCCGCCTCGCCCGGTGTCCGCGCCTCGGTCGCGTACACGTCGCGGTAGCCTGGTTCGTCCGGCGAGCGCTCGGGGTCCGTGGCGAAGACGAGGAACCCGCGGCGGGCGGCCCGCTGCTCATTGACCTCCGCGACGCGCTCGCGCTCCTTCTCGAGCTCGCGGGCCCAGGTTGCGAGATCGATCTGCTCGCCCTGCTTGGTGCTGACGGCGCGCGACATCCTGCCCTGAATGGTGACAGCCCCCGCCGACGGGGCCGGTTTGGCCTACGAGACGGGCCTACTGCGCCGCGTTGCTGGCGTCGAGGAAGCGCCTGAGGCTCTCGATGCTGTCGCCGTCGAACTTGTCGAACAGCTTCTGCGGCACCTTTTCATATCCCCACTCTCGGCCGGAGAGGCGCGTTGCGTCCTCGCACCAGCGTCGTGCGCGGCGATCCTTGAGCGCGACGTCCAGGTCCTCCTGGCCCTTGGTCTCGACGATCAGGCAGCTGTCGTCGCTCAGGCGCATTACGAAGTCGGGGTAGTAGTAGCGCAGGGCGCCGGCTTTGGAGATGTACTCCAACGCGAACCGGGAGTTCATCGTGAGCTTCGCCCACGCCGTGACATCGGTTGCCTTCTTGTCGAGGAAGGTGGCGAAGCGGGCCTCGAGCGAGCTATCGACGGGGGTGAGATTGAAGATGGTCTTGGTGCCCTCGACGGTGGCGCGGGACCACGGGAACGGGGGGGTGTCGGACACGCGTAGGGCGTTGTCCTCAATCGTCGGCTCGCGCTCGGTGATTGCCAGCGCCCGGATCGCCTGCAGGAAAGCCTGGGAGACAAGCGCTTGGGCGTCGTTCTCTGCGAGCCGTCGCAGGATGACCTTGTCGTCGAGGTCGACCGGTCGCTCAAAGACGCGTTCCTTGAGGTAGTCGCGGACCATCGGCGCGAGCGTGGCGAAGGTGCCAGCGAGCCGGTCGACCCCGGCCTCCTTGGCGACGTGGCGGGTGTAGTACGTGATGACGCCGGAGGGATCCTCCGCGTAGGGGACGTGGAACTCGTACTCCTCGATGATCCCCTGGTTGATCAGGTGCACACCCCGGTACTGCACGTACTCATCAGGCGTGACGTCCGGCACCGGGAGTCGCGTCTTCGGGTCGGGCACGTCGGCAGGGTGCAGCGCGCTAAGGGGGCTATCGGCCCGGGTGAGGGCCCGGGTGAGTTGGGGGATCACGATGTCGTAGCGGCGTTTGGCCTCGTCCGGGAAGATCGTGACGACTCCCGGCTCGATCTTGTCCGCGTCCTCTTTCTCGACCACCAGACCACCGTCGAGCTCGGCGCTCCACAGATTGCGGAACGCCTCGTGCTCGATCACGACCACGCGCTCGTCGAATCCGGAGCCGGGCGGGGTCATGCGCCGCAGACCGCGACCGAGCGCCTGCTCGGGCAAGATCCTGTTCGCGGCGGTGAGCGGGCGGAGCGTCACGATCACGCACACGTTGCGCACGTCCCATCCTTCGCGGAGCATCAGCACGCTGACGATGCAGCGGATCGGGCTGTCGGGCCCGTCGACGTCGCGAGCTGCCTTGCGTGCCAGGTCGAGGTCGTCCTTGGTGATCTCGCCGCTGCGGTTGGTGTGGATCACCAGCAGCCTGTCGCCGACGAAGTCCGGCAGCCGGCGGAGATAGTCGCCGGCCTCGTCGGCGGCTTGGGTGTTCTCGCACATGACGAACAGCACCGGCCGCTTCCCCGACGGGGACAGTCTCTCGTCGAATACTCGCCAGCGGCCGACCGCCACGTCGAGCCATTGGCGGTTGCGCTGAAATGACGTGGCGCCGAGCTCGACCTGTGCGCCCGAAACTTCGCCGATCACCGGCGTCTTGACGATCCCGTCTGCGACCGCCTGCGCCAGCGGATAGTCGACCACGACGTGCCGGAACAGCCCGCCCTTCTCGTACTTCGGAGTCGCCGAGTAGTCCAACTGCGACACCACGCCCGCGTGCGGATGATCAGCGGCGCGCGACCGCAGCGCGACGTGTAGGTGCTCGATCGTCTGGTTCCACGAGAGCTTCTCGTCGTGGACGTGGTGTGCCTCGTCGTTGAGCACCATCACCCTCCCGCGCGCGGCTACCCGATCGAACAGCTCCTCCGCCGAGGAGGCGGCTACGTTGACGTTGACCCGCGGGCCGAGCATCGCCTCAACCGGGTTGGGTGCCGCCTTCCCCCTGCCGCTGGCCGGCGGCTCGTACAGCCGCTGGACGTTCGTCAGATACAGGACACCGCGGCTCGTGACCGGTGCCGCATCATCCTGGAGCACGACGGTGAGATCGAAGTCGGGTTGCCACTCGGGCGGGATCAGCGGATCGCGGCGAAACGTCGCGCCGTCACCGAAGTCGCTCTTTAGGCGCTCGAACACGATCAGGTTGGGCGCGATGACCAGAAACGACGTCGCCATCGGTGAGCCGGTCTCGTAGAGCGCGTGAAAGTAGGACCACACGACGCAGAGGCTCATCGCCATCGTCTTGCCCGAACCGGTGGCCATCTTGATCGCCAGCCGCTGGCGCTTCGGCTCGCCCGGCTCGATCCTCATCCCGTGCTCGGCGAACTCGAGCAGGTCCGCGATCTTTTTCACCGGCTCGATCTCGGTGAGGTAGATCACGGTCTCTACGGCCTCGCGCTGGCAGAAGTAGAAGCGGAAGGGCATCCCGTCCTCGGCGCGGTGCTCGTCGGCGAACCAGAACCCGAGCAGCCGCCGCGAGGTCGCCGAGGCGCCCGGATAGTTCTGAGCCCTCCAGGCATCGACGCGCGCGCGGACACCGTTGACGACATACGTGCCTTCGCTTGGCTTGCGGCGCTCCGGGACGGCGAACGGATCGCTCGGCGGTGGGAGCTCGGCCTCTGGACTCACTTGATGCGGACCTCGGCGAGCTTCGTCGTGTCGTTGCCGAAAATATCGATGATCTTCACCACGATCGCGTAGCGCCCCGGGCCCGGGTACTCGTGCCAGTCGCTTTGCGTCGCGAGCGTCGGCTCATCGCGACTGCGATACGCCTGCCACTGGTTGTCGAACACCTCATCGCTGAAGTCGAAGTCCACCGACCAATAATCGATCAGATCAGTCCACGAGCTAATCTGATCGCGGACGTTCGGGGGAATCAGCTCCTCGCTTGGGATCAGGAAGTCCGTGAGCACCACGCTGACCTCGCTCCCCTGGCGGCGAATGTCGAGGTCGACGTGTGCGAGCTCAAAGAAGCGCACCGCATCCGCGTCGGCCACTTGGCGCTCCATGACCTCGCGCGGGATCTGCCGCGGGCGGAGATCGAGACCGCGACGGCGGGCCGTCTCGGTGATCGTGTCGTGCAACCCCATCTCCCACTCCCAGCCGAGCAAATCGCACGCCTCGATCCCGTTGTCGGCCATCTCGTCCATCACGTCCTCGGTCTCGTCGATGGTCACCGGCGCGTCCGTCGCCCCGACGTGAACCATCCGCCCCGCCTTGCGGCCATGAAGATGGGCGAATCCCTCGATCGGCTCAGCCCGATAGAAGGCAAGGATCGTGTCGAGATATGCGCGCAGGGCGCCGTTGCCAGTCGCAACCTGCCAGCGCTGGCGCTCGTACATACCCAGGTTCTTGATGTCGAACGGACGGCTATCCGGAATGCGCAGAATGCGCTTGCGCGTGGTATGCACGGCAAACCGCCCCAAGTCACACCCGATCCACCGCCGGCCGAGCTGCTCGGCGGCAACCAGCGTGGTTCCGGACCCGCAAAACACGTCAGCAACGAGGTCGCCGGCGTCGCTCGACGCTTCGATGATCCGCTCAAGCAAAGCCAGCGGTTTCTGGGTTTCGTAGCCCGTCCGCTCGACTGCCTGGGAATTCACGGGCGGAATGTCGTCCCAAACATCGTCGACCAGGTGGCCCTCGCTCTCTTCTAGATAGCGCTTGAGACGGGGCCTCTTTGTCTTGTCCGATGGCTTATAGATGCGGCCGTCGGCGTCAAGCTCCGTCATCGTGGCGAGGCTGTAGCGCCAGCCCTTCGCAGGCGGTGCAAAGCCTTCCCATTCGTAAGTCATGTTCGGCCGAGGATTCGGGCTGGTGAGGTTGTCGAGCTGGTAGGGCCCGCGCCCGTCTCCGTCGTCGCGGTTGTACTTGTCCGAGATGTAGCGCTCGTCGAGCGGCTCGCGAGGCGGATTCCACACGAAGCTCGCGCCCTTGGAGTAATGCAGGATCACTTCGTGGACCGGCGACCACTTCCTTGCGTCGCCGTGTCCCGAGACTCGTTTCCAGGCGATCTCGGCTCGAAAGTTCTCGCCCCCGAAGATCTCGTCACACAGCACCTTCAGGTAATGGCTCACGTTGGGCGCACAGTGCAGGTACAGCGATCCGTCGGCAGTCAGCAGCTCGTGGATCAGGACCAAGCGCTCGTACATGACGCGCAGATAGCTCGCGCGACCTCGGCTCCACGTATCGCGGTAGGCGTGCTCTTCGAGCACCGACGGACTTTTTGTGAGCGTCCCGTCGCCAACGCCGACGCGGAACGAGAAGTCCGTTCCGGTATCGAACGGCGGATCGATGTAAATGAGCCTGACCTGGCCGGCAAATTCGGCCAGCAGGCTGCTCATCACCAGCTTGTTGTCGCCCCAGATCAGCTGATTGCGGATCCCGTCGTCACCCGATCGGGCCGCGAAGAGCGAGCCGGAGTCACGCTCGCGGGTCGCTCTGGACTCGTTGATTCTCTCGACCGTCTGGAACGGCAGGGAGAGCCGCTCAATTTCCGTCGGCTTGCTCTCCCACTCAAGGCGCACTTCCAATGACCCAAACTCCCTTCGCCCATCAACTAGACCCGAGGGCTTGGAGCCTAACGCCGAGGGCGGCAGCTCACTCTGCCATTCCCGCAAGGGGTGGCGTGCTCCCGCACCGCCCCGGTAGCCTCACGCCGTGACCTTCGCCGAGGCAGCCGAAAACGTCCTGCGCAAGGAGCGTCGGCCCATGACCGCCAAGGAGATCACGGAGATCGCGCTCGCGAGAAAACTCATCCGATCGCAGGGCAAGACGCCGACGGCGACCATGACGGCGGCGCTGTACGGCCTCCCTGCCGCCAGCCCCATCGAGCGCGAGTTCGTCGCCGGCGCGCAGCGAGCGAAACGAGACTCCGTGCGCTGGCGTTACGTCGCAGAGGCATAGCACAGGGCGCGTCGCATGTCCGAATACTTCCGCGGCCTGAGCTGAAAGCGCGGCTTGCCGCTTACGACTGGAGCCAGTCGCGGTCTCGGCGGA
>JBOGYN010000334.1:0-3616 GCA_050696855.1 Solirubrobacteraceae bacterium
GCATGCTCACCGGACAGGCCACCGACCCCGGGAGTGCGCCGGTGATGATTCTCATCGCCTCGATGCTCCTTGCCCGAGAGCCATGCGCGAGCTCTCCGCGCGCGAACGACTTGCCCCTGCGGGTCCGCGGGGCGCCCCTCTAGTCCGCACGAAAGAACCGGGAGCCATGCAGGTGCCCGCCGCGGCGCAAAGTACCCGTTCGCCTGTGCTCAGGAGTGACTGCGAAGTACGCCGGTTCCGCTCCGCCGGGTGTTCAGGAGCTGGCGGTTGGTGGCGGAGCGGCCCTACCTAGTTGTGTGGGTTGCGCTTTAGCGTTACCGTGCGGGTGGCAAGTGCCGCGCCGCAGGACGTTGCCAACAGGGCAGTCGTTCGGCTGAGGAGATGTGATGGGTCGGAGGGCGAGGACGGTGACGATTGCGGCGGCCATGGCTGTGCTGAGCGCAAGCTCGGCGTGGGCGAACAGTTCGGCGCTTCAGGCCGGCTACCGCGCCACACACGACGCATTCCGCTCTGTTCATGCCAGTTGGGTCATGCCCTCGATTTCGTGCCCCGGCCAGTCGTCCCCCGGCTACAACGGTGAAGCGTTCTTCGGGGTGGGGATGGGACCGTCTGATTCCCACTCAGAGCAGATCGTCGCTCGGGCATTCTGCACCGGCACGGCCGCCACCTACGTCGCGTACTTCGAGGTGGGCGGAGTCCAGGCAACCGGCGCTGCTGGCGGCGTGCTGACGCCCTATCCGGGAGATCGGATCAGCGCCACCGTTTCCTACCTCGGCGTGTTCTCTTACGTTGCTGGTGCATCCACCTATCACGTCAGCCGGTATCGCTTTTCGATCACGGATCTGACCCACCCCAGATCCGTCACGATCGTTGATTCGTCTGATTGCCTTGGACATAGCTGTAATCACTCGACGGCCGAAGTCACAGGCGGGATCCCGTTCCGGGGGTATTCGGCACTCGCCGACTACGGCAAGGTCATCTTCTCGGGCATCCGGATCACCGACACGAGACGACATCGCGGGTCACTCGCCAACAACAAGCACTGGAAGGTCGTGAGGCTGGTCGAGTTCGACACGACCACCCACAGCCGGGCCGCGTCGCCATCAGCGCTCACGCATTCCGGCACGCAGTTTTTGGATAGATGGCGCGCATACTGATACCGGAGGTCCCGGCCGCTCGCGCCGCCAGCGAATGCGTCGGCCCGCCGACACCCAAGCAGCGTCTTGCTCGGCAGTCAGCGCCGCCAGACGATGCCCGGGCCGCGACGCGATGACCACCCCGGCGCCGCGGCATCAGCCGGAGCGTGGTTGCGCGGTGATCGGTATCGGTGATGCCGTCGACGATGCTTGCGTACCGGCGGCGATGCCAGCCGGTCCAGGCTGGGATCACAGGATCCCTACCCGCACGAGGGACTTGATCGCGCGGCGCGCGTCCATGGCGGCGTAGGCCTCGCCGATCCCGTCGAGGTCGGTTTTGAAGTCCAGGACGCGGCCCGGGTTGATGCGCTCGGCGAGCACGTCGTCGAGCAGCTCGGGCAGGTAGACGCGCACCGGCGCTCCTCCGCCCCGCACGCCGACGGTGCGGGAGAACATCTGTCCGATCGGGAGCTCGACCCCGTGTGGGACGCCGACGAACCCGACCATCGAACCGGCACGGGCGATGTCGATCGCGGTCTGCATCGCCTGGCCGGTGCCGACGCACTCCAGAGTGGCGTCGACGCCCACGCCGTCGGTCATTTCCTTTATCGCCTCGACGGCCGCATCGCCGCGCTCGGAGACGATGTCGGTCGCGCCGAACTCCCGAGCGAGCTTCTGGCGGTCGGCGTGGCGCGAGAGGGCGATGATCCGCTCCGCGCCGAGCCGTTTCGCAGCCAGCACCCCGGAAAGGCCGACGGCGCCGTCGCCGACAACCGCGATGGTCTGGCCGGCCTTTACCTGGGCACACACGGCGGCGTGGTGGCCCGTGGCGAATACGTCCGAGAGCGTGAGCAGCGAGCGCATCATGTCGTCGGAGTGGCCCGAGCCCGGAACCGTTACGAGCGTGGTGTCGGCCAGCGGCACGCGCACGGCCTCGCCCTGGCCGCCATCGCCGTTCATCGGGAAAAATCCGCCGTTCATGCAGGCAGTGGTTATGCCGTTTTGGCAGTTGGGGCAGGTGCCGTCGCTGAACGCGAACGGCGAGATGACGAGATCGCCCTTGGCGAGCGTCGTCACCTCGGCCCCGACGTCCTCGATCACCCCGATGAACTCGTGGCCGATCGGTCCGGGCTCGAACGCGGAGTCGCCGCGGTAGTACCAGAGGTCTGAACCGCACACGCACGCCAGCACCACGCGCACGACCGCGTCAGAGGGCTCTTTGACCGCGGCGTCCGGCCGGTCGCCTACGGTGATGTTGCGGGGTTCGTTGAAGATGGCAGCGCGCAAGACCTACGCCTCCTCAGTTGGCTTTCGGTTCGGTCACGTCCTCAGCTTGGCACGCGTGCAGCAAAACTGAGAGGCCCTGTGAAGGGGGTACTGACAGGGCATCTTTGCGCCGGTTCGAGAGGGGTATGTTGATCTCGGTGGAAGCCGTCAACGACATCGCCGAGTTCCTCACCAGCCGCCGCGCCCGCGTCACCCCGGAGCAGGCTGGGTTGCCGACCTGGGGCCCCCGCCGCGTCGACTACCTGGCCGCCAACCCGCTCGGCCGCGCGCTCTACGCACCCGTGTTCGACAGCCGCGAGCAGCCGGCCAACAGCGCCCGCTTCACCTTCCTGGACACGGCCGCCCAGGAGTTCTACCTCGACTGGGAGCGGACCGCCAAGGATCTCGTCGCCCACCTGCGCTCAGAGGCGGGCCGCAACCCTTATGACCGCGGTCTGTCGGACCTCGTCGGCGAGCTCGAACTCGACTACGAGGTCATGGACGTCTCGGCCGACGAAGGGCTAACGATCGCCGCCTATAGCGCCGAGGCTGGCAGCCGCTCGGCCGAGGCGCTCGACCTGCTTGCCAGCTGGACCGCCACCCCCGAGCCCGCGAGCACCCCCGCCGACGAATAGGACCAACTATGCAGATCACCAGCAGCAGCATCGACACCGCCAAAGGCCCCGCCGACTGGTTCACCGGCGACGTCTACATCGACCCCGTCGCAGCACCCGCCCGCACCTCCACGTTCGCCGCAGCCAACGTCCACTTCACCCCGGGCGCCCGCACCGCGTGGCACACCCACCCGAACGGGCAGACGATCCACGTCACCGAGGGCGTTGGTCTGTGCCAGCACGAAGGCGGACCCGTCGAGGTGATCCGCCCCGGCGACCGCGTCTTCTTCGAGCCCGGTGAGAACCACTGGCACGGCGCCGCGCCCATCGGTCGTGGTTTACGCGAGTGGACGGGGCGCCTGTGCGAACACTCGAGCTCCGCCTGGGTCTCGCGTCACGACCGTCCGTCGCGACGGCGCACGTAACGGTTCACGAACGTGATGTACGCGGTCACCGTGACGACGAACACGCCGATCGCCGCTGGACCGGACCACCGGATCCTGGCTGCGATGACCGGTAGCCCGACGAGCAGCCAGGCGCCGACCATCCTGGTCAGCATCCCTCTGACACTCGGCTCGCCAAACCAATACGACAGATGGT
>JBOGYN010000335.1:0-1725 GCA_050696855.1 Solirubrobacteraceae bacterium
GCTCGACGAGATCCATCCCAACGCTGAGCAGCCCCGCAAGCGCTTTGACGAGGCGTCCCTGAACGCTCTGGCCGACTCGATCCGCGAGCGCGGAGTGCTGCAGCCGATCATCGTCCAGCCGCGCAACCCACGCGGATACCAGCTGATCGCCGGCGAGCGGCGCTGGCGAGCCTCACGAATCGCAGGCCGGCCAACGATCCCCGCGCTCGTCGACGACCAGATCGACGGCGCGGCCTCCCTCGAGCTCGCCCTGATTGAGAACGTCGCCCGCGAGGACCTGACCGTGATCGAGGAGGCCCGCACGATCGCATCACTCCTCGACGACC
This sequence comes from Solirubrobacteraceae bacterium, assembly GCA_050696855.1. GTDB lineage: Bacteria > Actinomycetota > Thermoleophilia > Solirubrobacterales > Solirubrobacteraceae > Palsa-465. The sequence goes on from JBOGYN010000335.1 coordinate 327, forward strand.
TCCACCTCACCACGGCGGTCCTGGCTCGAAGGCTCGGACGCAGCCGCAGCGACGTCGCGCACACCGTCCGCCTGCTCGAGCTGCCCGACTGCGCGATCGACCTCATCGACAGCAAAGCGCTGTCAAAGGGCCACGGCAAGGCGCTGCTCACCGAGCCCGACCAGTCCCGCCGACGCGACCTCGCCCGCCGCGCAGCAGACAGCGACTGGTCGGTCCGCACGCTCGAAGCCGAGATCGCGCAGGGAACCCGGCCAAGACGCCCATCCTCCGAGCCGCACCCCGACCACGTCGCGGCGGTCGCAGAACTGCACGACCTGCTCGCCTGGGCGACCGGATCTGAGATCGACACACGTCCCCACCGCCGCGGCTATCAGCTCATCCTCGACCGAAACGCCGTCGATCGGCTCACCAAGATTCTCCGAGGCGCTCAGTCTGATCGGTGATCCGCCCTGCCACGTGGCACGCATCAATCGGGGCCGACGACGACGACTGGCGAGACGCTCGCTCGGCGTGAAAGCGAAAGCGCTTTCTGACCGGCCGGTCGCTGTCGTTGGTGCTCACGAGCGGGCGTGTCAGAGGCCTCGATCGGGCCCGCCTGGGCGCTCGCATTCTGCCGAAGCAGCACTGCGTGAGCCCCGCGGGAGACTTCCGAATCGCCGTGAATGCGAGCGTCTCGCCGAGCGGCGCGCCGGGGAAGGCCGAGACGCGTGGTCTTGCTCAGATGCGCAAGCGGGCGGTTGCTATTCCCGCTCCGTCGGCGAAATGCGGCAGCCCGCCGTTACCTGAACGTCTGCAAGTGCCCATGCTCGAGATTGGCGAGATGCGGGGGAGGTCCGATGGCGGCCGAGACGCCTGTCGGCGCATCACAGCGAGGCAACGGTGTTTCGGAAGGCCCAGCCGCCTGAGCGTCCCGAGTTAGGCTCAGGGCTCCAGGCGCACACGACGCCTCAAAACAGCCTCGGCTGGGACCCAGAGGGGCCTCGGCAGTCGCCGAGGCCTCTCTTGCTTGCTGCTTGTTGTTCGGCTGGTTAGCTGCGGAGCGCGCGGAGTGCCTTGCCGTAGTCGCCCGTGGGGTTGCGGGTGATGACGATGGTGGAGATCGCGTTGAAGATGATCAGTGCGACCAGCACGGCCTGGCTCCCACGGATGCCGGCGGCGGCGGCGACCGCCGCGCAGGCGATGGAGCAGATGGCGGTCGAGGTCTCTTCGGCGGCGTAGTAGATCGCCGTCGCCCGGCCGCTGGCCTGCTCGCGGCTCTGCTTCGTGGACAGAGCGACGTAGAAGGGGGCGGCCTGCATCAGCTGGCGGATGCCGGGCGGGTATACCTCGGGGTGATCGGTGTCGCGGACGCCGTAGCCGCGGAAGCGGAGCCCGACGGCGCGGCCGGCCACGTAGTGGG
>JBOGYN010000336.1:0-7913 GCA_050696855.1 Solirubrobacteraceae bacterium
CGCGGTCAGCTCGTCGTACGGCCCGAGCCTCGACAACCAGGCCGCGAGGTTCCCGAACACGTACTTCATCGGGATCGCCGGAGCTCCGACCACCTACCACCCGAACGTCACCGGATTCAACAACGACTGGGGCGCCCCGACCTATGTCGCCGGCGTGATCGCCGCGCACATGACCAAGACGAAGGTGGTCGGCTACGTGGGCGGCGCGCAGATCCCTCCCACCACCCAGGGGGAGGCGGCATTTGCCGAAGGCGTGCGCAGCGTCAACAAGAACATAAAGGTCCTCCAGACCCTCACCGGCGACTTCGACAACGTCGCTCAGGCGAAGGCGGCCACCACGGCGCAGATCGACGGTAACGCCGACGTGATCTTCCCGTTCCTCGACGCGGGAATCGCGGGCGCCTACCAGGCGGGCAAGCAGTCGGGCAAGAATCCGGCGATGTTCAAGCTGACGATTCCGGACTGCACGTCGTACGACAACGTCGTCGGGACCGAGGTGGTCAACAACGAGGTCGCCGCGAAGGTGCTGATCTCGGCGTACATGCACCACACGATCAAGCCCGGAACGATCCTGCAGGACCTCCAGAATCCCAACGTCGAGACGCTCAAGTTGTGCCCGAAGTACGCCGCGAACCCGGCGATCGCAACGCTTACCAAGAACACGATTGCCGCCATCAACAGCGGCAAGACGAAGCTCCCGCCCGATGCGGTCAACCCCAGGCCGAGCTTCGGTTACAGCAACGGCCTGCCCAGCGCGGGCTAGCCGGGCCGCCGCCGGTAGGTCATGGGGCACACGAAGGTGAATCAATCGCAGCCGGGGCGTCCTCAGGTATGAGGGCGCCCCAGCGCCGCATGACCAGCACTAGAATCGGGGCGCAGGGTTCAGAAGGAGTGGCGAGCGCATGGTGACGGTAGCGTCACCCAGCGATCTGCCGGCGGGCTCGCCGCAGGAGCCGCCGGCGCTGAGGCTGGTGGACATCAGCAAGACGTTCCCGGGGATCCGCGCCAACGATCGCATCTCGCTGGAGGTGGGGCGCGGAGAGATTCTCGGATTGCTGGGCGAGAACGGCGCCGGCAAGACGACCCTGATGAACATCGTCTACGGGCTCTACCAGCCCGACTCCGGGGGGATCGAAGTCCATGGCAAGCAGGTGTCGATCCGCAGCCCTCAGCAGGCCGTGGACTGCGGGATCGGAATGGTCCACCAGCACTTCATGCTCGTCCCGGATATGACTGTCGCCGAGAACCTGGCCCTCGCTCCCTCCCTGGCGCCGGGGCTGTCTCGTCTCAAAGACGTGGAGCGGTCAGTGGAGGAGCTGTCAAAGCGCTTCGGTCTCGCGATCGATCCCCGGGCGGTGGTCGGCGATCTGCCGCTCGGCGCCCGGCAGCGCGTCGAGATCATCAAGCTTCTGTACCGGGGAGCTGATCTGCTGATCCTGGATGAGCCGACCGCCGCACTGACGCCGGAGGAATGGCGCGAGCTGAGCCTGTTCCTGCGCTCGATGGCCGACCAGGGACGGTCCGTCATCTTCATCACTCATAAGCTCGACGAGCTGTTCGGCCTGGTCGACCGATGCGCCGTGCTGCGTGACGGTGCCCTGGTCGGCACCGTCGCGATCGCCGAGACCGATAAGCCCTCGCTGGCTCGGATGATGGTCGGTCGTGAGGTCGCGCTGAGGGTTGACCGGCCGATCGTTCAGGCCGGCCGTCCGGTGCTCGAGGTCTCGCACCTCACCGTCGAGGCCGACGGCCGAAAGGTACTCGACGACGTGAGCTTTGAGGTCCACGCGGGCGAGGTGTTCGGCGTCGCGGGAGTGGGTGGCAACGGCCAGAACGAGCTCGTCGATGCGGTGATCGGGCTACGAGCGTCAACGGCGGGCGTCCTGCGGTTCGACGGTGAGCTTCCCGACCGGCTGGATCCCAAGGAGTTCACCCGCCTCGGAGGAGCGCTGATCCCCGAGGACCGTCATGAGGAGGGCCTGGCGCTCGATCTGACGCTGGTCGAGAACCTGATCCTCAAGAACTTCGACCAGCCGCCCTATTCGCGGCATGGCATCCTCGATCTGCGACGCGCCACCGAGCACTGCGAAAAGCTGCTGGCCGAATATGACGTCAGGGCTCCGGGGCCCGGGGTGCCCGCGCGTCAGCTGTCAGGCGGTAACCAACAGAAGCTGATCCTCGCCCGCGAGTTGAGTCGCGAGCCTCGGCTGGTGGTGGCCTGCCAACCCACCCGCGGACTCGACGTCGGCGCGATGGAGTTCGTCTATCGCAAGCTCAACGAGGCCAAGCGCACCGGCTGCGCGATCCTACTCATCTCGTTCGAGCTCGACGAGATCCTTTCGCTCTCGGATCGGTTCGCCGTGATGGCCAACGGCCGGTTCATGGCCACGCTCAGCGCCGAGGAAGCTGACGTCGGCCGGGTTGGAATGCTGATGGGCGGAGCGGAGCGATCTTGATCAACCAGGCGCGCGCCAAGCTGCTCCACACCAGCATCGAGGTGCTGTTGATGCTGCTCGTCGTGTTGGTGGCGCTCGCGATCGCGCTGATCTTCATGGTCCTGTACGGCGTCTCGCCGGGCAGTGGGATCTCCGCCTTCGTCCAGGGATCCTTCGGCAGTCAGCTGAACGTCGCCGGAACGCTCTCGAAGCTGATCCCCCTCACCCTGGTCGCGCTGGGCTGGATCGTCGCCTTCCGCTCGGGGCGGATCCACGTCGGCTTTCCGGGCCAGATCGTCGTCGGCGGGATCTTCTCCTCGATCGTGGCGCTGAAGGTAGGGCCGCTACCGCTCGCCGTCCACCTGCCGCTGACGGTTCTCGCCGGAGCGGCCGGCGGTGCACTGTTCGCGTGGCTGGCTGCGGCCCTGTGGGCAAGGCGGGGCGTCAACGAGATCCTCTCGACGCTGCTCTTGAACCTGGTCGCCGCGCAGGTCCTCGATTGGTGGGTTCAGCAGCCGTTTCACGATTCGGCAACCCCGCTTCCTCAGACGCCGCCGTTCCCGTCCAGCGCGCTGTATCCGTCGCTGCTCGCGAACACCGATCTTCACTGGGACATCGTCGTCGTGCCGGTGGCGGTGGTGGTCGTGGCCTACGTCCTGGCACGCACCACCTGGGGCTTCAGAGTCCGTGTCGCCGGGGCCAATCAACAGGTGGCGAGGCATGCAGGCATAGCGCCGAAGTCGATTGGGACCCAGGCGATGATTGTCTCCGGAGGGCTGGCGGGTCTCGCGGGAGCTTCCTTGGTGCTCGCGGGAACCCAGGCGACGATGGGCGAGGCATTCGAGGGCGGCTTCGGCTTCTTGGGAATCGCGGTGGCGCTGCTCGCGCGCAATTCACCGTGGGGAGTGCTGCCGGCCGCGCTGCTCTTCGGGGCGCTTGCCCAGGGCGGTCAATCGCTGCCGGCCACCGTGAGCATCTCCTCCCAGGTGGTGGGGATCGTCCAGGGACTGATGATCATGCTCGTCCTGGCGGCGACGACGATGCTCTACCACCGTCAGCGGAGCACGGGACGCGGAGGGACTGATGTCAGGCCGGCATCGGCACAGCCTTCCGAGGTCGCCGGCCCCGAGATGGGTGTCGCTGGATGATCCAGGTCGCAGCGATCGGGATCGGGCCGTTCGACACCGGCCTGCTGAGTCAGGTCTTGATCCTGGCGACACCAATCCTGCTGGCCGGGATCGGCGAGCTGATCTCCGAGCGTACGGGCGTGATCAACGTCGGCCTGGAGGGGATGATGCTCTCCGGCGCGTTCTTCGCCTACCTGATCACGTGGAAGACACATAGCCTCGCCATCGGCTGTCTGGCGGGCATGGGCGGGGGGATGATCTTCGGCGTAGTGATGGGACTTCTGGCGATCGAGGCGGGCGCCGACCAGATCGTGGCGGGGGTCGCGATCGATCTCGCGGCGCTGGGCTTAACCGGGTTCATGTTCGAGCAGATCTTCCAGAACATGTCCCAGATCGTCGTCCCCACGATCGGGAACGTCGCGATCCCCGGCGTCTCGAAGATCCCCAGCTTTGGTCCCGCGCTGTTCAACCACGATCCGCTGCTCTATCTCGCCTTCCTGCTCGTGCCGCTGTCCTGGTTTTTGCTGTATCGCACCCGCTGGGGACTGGCGATCCGCGCCGCCGGCGAGCTGCCGATGGCGGCCGACTCGGCCGGCATCAGCGTCCGCAGGCTGCGCTGGATGGGCGTCCTCACCGCGTCCGCGCTGGCCGGCCTGGGCGGCGCGGACCTGTCGATCGCGCAGGTGGGCATCTTCCACGAGAACCTGAGCGCCGGACTGGGGTTCCTCGCGCTCGTCGCGGTCATCTTCGGGCGCTGGCGATCGCTCGGCGTGCTCGCCGCGGCGCTTGTGCTGGGAGGCGCCAACGCGCTCCAGCTGCGGGTCGGCGAGCAGCCATACATCCAGGCGGCGTTTTGGGGCGCCCTCGCGTTGGTCGCGTTCGCCTTGCTGGGCGCTGAGCTGCTGCCGGGTCGAGGGCGGATGCGGATATCGGCGGTAACCCTGACCGGTCTCGGCGGCCTGGCCTGTGTCGTGCTGCTGATAACCCAGCCGCACATCTCGTTGACACAGCCGCTCTGGGTCGGGTTCCCGTACGTCGTGGCGCTGCTCGTCCTCGCCGGGGCGCACAGCTCGGCACGGATGCCCAGCGCCCTCGCCGCGGCCTACCGTCGAGGCCAGAGATAGGTGCGCGAGGTGGTTGAGACTGCGGTGGTGCCACGGGCGCTTGGCGCGCGCGTCCTGCGCCGTGAGGACGCCCGCCTGCTCCGGGGCGGCGGACGCTACGTGAGCGACGTGAACCTGCCGGGCCAGCTCCACGCCGCCTTCGTACGCAGCACCAGCGCGCACGCCAACGTGCTCGAGGTCGACGCCTCGGCAGCACGCGAGGCGCCCGGCGTGATCGCGGTCTTCACCGCGGCTGACCTGGCCGGAAGCGTAAAGCCCCTCCGCGCCGTCTCGCGCGCTCCCGGCTACCGCCCCTGCGACACCCCGATCCTCGCCCACGAGAAGGTGCGGATGGTCGGCGAGCCGCTTGCCCTGGTGGTGGCCGATGACCGCTACCGTGCCGAGGACGCCGCCGAGAAGGTGCGGGTGAGCCTGGAGCAACTGCCCCCCCTGCTGACCATGGACGATGCGCTCGCCGAAGGTGCACCGGCGATCCACGCCGAGGCGCCCGAGAATCTGTTCAACCGCTTCGACCAGCGCACTGGCGACGTGGCCGGCGCCTTTGACCAAGCCGAACACGTGATCGAGCTCGGGATCGAGCAGCAGCGCTACTGCGCCGTCGCGATGGAGACCCGCGTCGCGATCGCGAGCTATGACCCTGCTACCGGATCGCTCACCGCCTGGCTGTCCACGCAGGTCCCGCACATCGCGCGCACCGGCCTCGCGCGCCATCTCGATCTGCCCGAGAATCGGGTGCGCGTGATCGCGCCTGACATCGGCGGCGGCTTTGGGCCCAAGTGCGTGCTCTACCAGGAGGATCTGGCCGTCGCGGCCGCCTCGCGACTGCTCGGCCGCCCCGTCAAGTGGGTGTCAGACCGGGTCGAGGACCTCCAGGCCACGATCCACGGACGCGAGCAGACCAGTCACGTCCGCGCCGCCGCGACGGCGGACGGGCGAGTCCTCGCCGTCGAGGCCGACATCCGCGCGGCCAACGGCGCCTACGCCGTGTGGCCCTATACCGCAGGGCTCGATTCAGGGCAATGTTCGGAGAACGTCACGGGCCCGTACGACATTCCCTGCTACGAGCGGCGCGTGCGAGCAGTGGTGACCAACAAGGCGCCGATGGGGCCCTACCGCGGCGTCGGTCGCGTGCTCGCCGCGCTCTCGATCGAACGGGTCATGGACGAGCTGGCCGCTCGCGTGGGAGTGGACCCGCTCGAGATTCGCCGGCGCAACCTCGTGCGTGAGTTTCCGTATACGACCCCGACCGGGCTGCGGTTCGAGTCGGGCGACTACCTGCGAATGCTCGACATGCTCGAGGCGGCGATGGACTGGCAGCGGATCCGGAGCGAGAACGAAGCCCATCGCCAGGCGGGCCGCTTCCGCGGGCTGGGACTTGCCTTCGCGGTCGAGCAATCCGCCTACGGCGCGCAGGCCATGGGCTCGCGGCAGCTGGAGATGACCTTCGGCTACGACACGGCAGCTGTGCGCTTTGAGCCCGATGGTCGCGTGCGCGTCGCGGTTGGCCTCCACAACCACGGCCAGGGACACGAGACGACGATCGCCCAGATAGCCGCCGATGAGTTCGGCATCGCCCCCGACGACGTGGAGGTCGTCTACGGCGATACCGCGATGGTTCCCTACGGCCTGGGGACGTGGGCCAGCCGCAGCACGGTGTGCTGCGGGGGTGCCACGATTCTCGCCGCGCGCGACCTGCGCGAGAAGATCTTCACGCTCGCCGCCGAGATGCTCGAGGCGCGACCCGACGACCTCGTGCTCCAGGATCGCTCGGTCGTCCTCCGCGGCAGCCCTTCGCGGGGGGTGACGCTGGCCGACGTGGCCCGTCGCGCGCTGCACGAGCCACACCTGCTGCCGGCCGGGATGGAACCGGGCCTGGAGGTCACGCGCCGGTTCATGCCCCCGGAGCCGGGCTCGTTCTCGAGCTCGGTTCACGCCGCGCAGGTCGAGCTTGACCCTCTCACCGGCGCCGTGCGGGTGCTGAAGTACATGGTGGTCGAGGACTGTGGCAAGGTCATCAACCCGATGATCGTCGACGGTCAGGTCCAGGGAGGGGTCGCGCAGGGGATCGGCGGGACGCTCCTCGAACACCTCGTCTACGACGACAACGGGACCCTCGTCACCACCAGCCTGATGGACTATCTGCTCCCGACGGCCGCCGAAGTGCCGGCCATCGAGGTGCTGCATCTCGAGTCCCCGTCGCCGCTGGTGCCCGGCGGCTTCAAGGGGATGGGAGAGGGCGGCGCGGTCAACGCGCCGGCCGCCGTGCTCGGCGCCGTCAACGACGCGCTGGCACCGCTGGGAATCGTCGCAAACCACACGCCGCTGACGCCGGAGTGGGTGCAGGGCGCGCTCGCCAGTGCCAGGCCGGCCTCAGCCGGCCCTCATCGAAACGGACCCCAACAAGAGGAGGGGCGGTAGCTCCATGAAACCTCCGCAGTTCGATTACCACGACCCCCGCGGCGTTGACGATGCTCTCGCGCTGCTCGCCCAGCACGGCGAGGAGGCAAAGCTCCTCGCGGGCGGGCAGAGCCTCGTGCCGCTGCTCAATTTCCGCCTCACCTATCCAGCCCACCTGATCGACCTCAGCCGGGTGCCGTCGCTGGCCTACATCCGCCGCGAGGGCGGTGTCCTGCGGATCGGAGCCATGACCCGCCAGGCCACGCTCGAGCAGTCACCACTGGTGGCAAGCCACTGGCCGCTGCTGACCGAGGCGCTCGGGTTCGTCGCCCACGCGCAGATACGCAACCGTGGCACCGTCGGTGGATCGGTCGCACACGCCGATCCCGCGGCGGAGCTTCCGGTCGCGTTCGCCTCCCTCGACGCGACGTTCCACGTGCAGTCCAAAAGCGGTAGGCGCAGCGTCGCCAGCGAGGACTTCTTCCTCACGCACCTGACGACCGCGCTGGAGCCCGAAGAGCTGCTCGTCGAGATCGAGGTCCCGGCTCTGCCGGAGAACACCGGCTGGGCGTTCACCGAGTACGCACGCCGCCACGGCGACTTTGCCCTCGGCGGCGCGGCCGTGCTGATTACGCTGCAGGACGGCGTGTGCACGCGGGCGCGGATCGCGCTGCTCGCTGCGGCCGACACGCCGCTGCGGGTGCCGGCCGCCGAGCGCTCGCTCGAGGGCAGTCCCGTGAGCGAGGAAACGACGGGCGAGGCCGCTGCCCTGGCCATCGCGGACATCAATCCGACGGGCGACATCCACGGCGGCACCGAGTACCGCACAC
>JBOGYN010000337.1:0-2068 GCA_050696855.1 Solirubrobacteraceae bacterium
GAATAGACGAACGTGTGGCCTGGCATCAGCACGACGTCGCGCTCGTCGGCCATCTGGACTAGCGCCTCGGCATCCTCGACGCACATGGCGAGCGGCTTCTCCACCAGCACGTGCTTGTCCGCCGCCAGCGCTCGCGCAACGAGCGGGAAGTGCGTCGATGGCGGGGTTGCCACCACAACCGCCTCGACGTCAGGCATCGAAAGCAGGTCGTCGAGGCTCCTCACGACCGGTACATGCGGGTAGCGATGAGAGAACTCGCGCGCACGGTTTTCGTTGAGCTCGGAGAGCCCCACGAGGTGGAAGGAGTGTGACTCCACGAGGTTGCGAACCAGGTTCGGGCCCCAATACCCGTACCCCACCATTGCCACCCCGACCGAACGAGTTGTGCACTGCATGATGCCCACCTAACGCCGTGGGTGCCCGTTGACTTTCATCGCAAGCGCGCAAGCCGATCGACCGTTGTTCATCCAGCATGCGTTTTGCACTACTTGGATTGGGATGGGCCGCGCGGGCGCTGGCCCTACCCGCCCTCAGGACACTGCCGGACGTCCAGGTGGTCGGTGGCTGCGACCCCTCACCGGAGCAGCGGGATTCGTGGCAGCGCGAGACCGGCCTGGCGGCGTTCAGCGGGCTCCAGGAGCTGGTTGCGAGCACACGCATTGACGCGGTGGTGGTCGCCGCTCCTCCGGCCTTTCACGCACCGCTGTGCATCGAGGCGCTCGAGCTCGGGCTTCATGTCGTATGTGAGAAACCTTTCGTCGCCGACGTCACCGAAGCCGACCGGGTGCTGGCCGCGGCCGCCGCCGCCGGCAAGCAGGTTGCCGTCAATCACGAGTTCCGGTGTCAGCCGATCTTCGAGACTGTCCGGAGCCAGATCTCAAACCTGCAATACGGGCGCCTCGTGTTTTGTCAGATCTGGCAGCTGATGGACCTCGCCCCCTGGGATGAGCCCGCAGCATGGCGTGCGGCGATGGCCGATCGCGCCCTGCTCGAGGGCGGAATCCACCTCGTCGACCTGATGCTCGCCGTGTTCGGTTGCCCGCCGGAGGCGGTTTACGCGCGCCATTCCCCTGGTCTTGAGCAAGCCCGCGAGGCCGACGCCATCCACCTCTTGACGCTCGAGTTTCCGGATGGCCGCCTCGGTCAGATCACGATGGACCGGTTGTGTCAGGCCTCGAGCCGTTACCTCGAGCTACGCGCCGACTGTGAGCAGGCCTCCCTGCGGGCATCGATCGGCGGCCGCGCAGCGGTGCAGATCGGCATGAAACGCGCCGAGCGCCCGGGGATCAGGCTGGATCTTGCCCGTGGCGGGATGGCCTGGGCCGAACAGGGCACCTCTCGCCATACGCTGGCACGCAACCCCCCTGACGCCCCCGCGCACGCGACGGCCGCCTTGCTCACGCAGATCGTGGACGCGTTTCGAGACGGCCGCGAGCCACCTTCGAGCGGACGCGAGGCGCGCATCGTCCTCGGCGTGATCGAGGCGGCGTACCAGTCGGCGCGTGCTGGCCGGCGGGTAGAGCTCGCCGAGATTTTTGAGGATGTTGGCAGCGAGACCATCGGCCTGCGCTGATGTGCGGGATCGTGGGAGTGGCGAGTCGGCGAGAGGTCGACCAGGAGCTCGCCGAGCGAATGCGCGACCTGCTTGCGCATCGTGGACCGGACGCAGCGGGATCGTGGACGAGCGAGGACCGGCGGGTGTGCCTGGGGCACCGGCGCTTGGCGATCATCGATCCGAGTCCAGAGGCCAATCAGCCATTCCTGTCGGCCGATGGACGCTACGCGATCACGTTCAACGGCGAGATCTACAACTTCCGCGCGCTGCGGGCTGAGCTGGAGCGATCCGGCTCACTGTTCCGCACACGCTCGGACACCGAAGTCTTGCTCGAGAGCTACCGGCGCTACGGCGAGCGTTGCCTTGATCGCGTTTCGGGCATGTTCGCGTTCGCGATCTGGGACAGCGAGCGCCGGCGGCTGTTCTGCGCCCGTGATCGAGCGGGTGAGAAGCCGTTCTACTACGCGCTGGTTGGCGACAGTTTTCTGTTCGCCTCTGAGCTCAAGTCACTAC
>JBOGYN010000338.1:0-4451 GCA_050696855.1 Solirubrobacteraceae bacterium
GGCGTAGGCCTCGTGGTCTGAGTCGGGGTCGTGCAGGCGGACGATCAGCGACAGCGACAGGTTGGAGATGTAGGGGAACGGACGGCCGGCCCCGACCGCCAGCGGCGTGAGCACCGGGAAGATCTGCTCGCGGAAGTGGCGCTCGATCGCCTCCGCGGGGGCGCCGGAATCCTCGCAGCTGGTCACCCGGATGCCGTGCTCGGCCAGCTCAGGGCCGATCACGTCGGAGAACTGGCGGGCATGGCGGCGGTCGAGCTCGCGCACCTGGGAGGCGATCCCCTCGAGCACCTCGCTCGGGGAGAGGCCGTCGGGGCCCCGCGCGTCGATCCGGGCGTCGACCTGATCGTGGACGCCGGCCACCCTGATCATGAAGAACTCGTCGAGGTTGGTGACGAAGATGGCCAGGAACTTCAGCCGCTCGATCAGCGGCACTGATTCGTCCTCGGCCAGCTGCATAACCCGATCGTTGAAGTCCAGCCAGGACAGCTCGCGGTTGACGTACAGCGCGGCGTCCCGGAGGTCGATCGCCGCGGTCTCCTCGCCGATCGTGGTGTCGAGGCCGGCGTCGTTCATGCCACCCGCTCGCCGACGGCGATCGCGGCCAGTTCGCTGGGCCGCAGCAGCGTGATCAGCTCGCCCTTCTGGATACCGGCCAGGCCGCCCTTGCGCATCCGAACCTGGGCGCCGGTCAGGTCATGCAGCGTGAGCGAGAAGGATGGGTCGTGGCCGACCAGGAGCACGTCGCCGAGCCCCATGATCAGGTCAGCGACATCGATCGGCTCCCCGGCGAGCCGCGGCTCGACGGTCACCTCGACGCCCAGCGGGGCGCACGCGTACTGGGCGGTCTGGAGCGCCCGCAGTTTCGGACTGCACAGGCAGGCGTCAAGGCTCACCCCGAGGCGCTCCAGTGCGCGCCCGACATTCTGGGCCTGGCTAACGCCCCGCTCGGTCAGGGGGCGCTCGTCATCGGGGGGACCATCGGCGGCATCGCCATGGCGGAGCAACCACAACACGGACGAAACTCTACCCACGCCCGGCGCAGGCGCTGGTTACCGGACGCGGATGCGCGCGGTCGGGCGGCTGCGCAGCGGTTGCTGGTGCCGGAAGCCGTCGACGGCGTTGATGCGGACCAAGTAGCGGCCGCGCGGCAGTCGCAGGCGCAGGCTCAGGTGCCAGTGGGCGGTACCGCGAGCCTTCAGCCCAATTGGGCGTCGGCAGGATCGCGACCGTGACAGGTGGCCGTTGCTCAGCACGTAACGACAGCGGCCGTGGCCGACCCCTCGGAACACGCTCACGAACACCGTGCGTACGTGCTGCTTGCGGCGGGCTACGGCGCTCGCGTGGGCGCACGGAGTTTCGTTCGCGCGCCCGGAAACGAACAGCCTCCGTGCGCGTACGCGCACGTGACGGCGATCGATCTGTGAGCGAGGCTGGGCCAGGCAGGCGGATCCAGGCCCGCGGCCGCCGGAGCCCGGCGAACCAACGATCGGCGGGGTGCCGGGGGCGCCCGGGACCTCGTGGACGGGAAGCCGCATTGTCAGGTGGCTGACCGCGATCGAGAACTGGCCGTTGGAGGTGCGCGCGTAGGGCGAGTCCTGGCTGAGCAGCTCGAGCTTGGGGACGTGGCCGGCGGCGAAGTGCCAAGCCCCCGGGTGCAGCTGGAAGGTCTGGGCTCCGCCCGAGGTCACGCGGTACAGGCCGCGGGCCACGAGCGTCTCGGTGTTGGTGCTGGGATCGACGTCCCACAGGCGCGCGGCGATCATCGGATAGGTGCCGGCGGGGGTAAGATCGGCGGTCACGGTGGGGGCGCCGAGCAGCGTGTAGCCACCGCCGCTCGAGGCGGCCAGCCGGTAGGAGGCCACGCCAGAGCCCTGGTCGGCGGCCGAGACGGTGGCGCACGCCCCCTGACCACCGATCGGGTCGATCGCCGCCGAGATGCTTGGATTGCCGGCCCCGGAGGTGATTGTTTGCGCCGGAGCGGAGGAGAAGCGGACCTCGCCCGGGTGCAGCGCCAGCCAGGTCGGCGCCGAGTAGGGGCCGCCGGAGGGAGCGCTGCTCGGACACGTCTGGGTGAGCGCGGTGGCGCCGAGTTGCGCCGGCGCGGCCGTCCCCTTGACGTAGTGGTCAAAGAGAGACTGGATGTGGTTGGCCAGCAGCGCCAGGTCGGCGGCTTTGTTCTGGCCGCGGGCGTGACCCCCGTCGAGGTCAAAGAGGCCGATCGGATCGTTCGGGTACAGCGAATGCTCGAGGTTGTAGTAGCGAACGGCCTCGTCGACGGGGAACAGATCATCGGTGAAGCCGTTTGAGATCAGCAGCGGTGGGGGTGGCACCCCGGCCGCGCCGTAGGCGCCGTTCAGCAGGTAGTAGGCCGAGTGGTAGCGCGCGATCTGATCCACGATCGCCTGATCCTGCGTGTTTCCGTCATACGGCTCGCCGGCGTTGATGGCGCCATACCAGGTCGTCAGGTCGGCCTGGGAGTCGGTCATCGGCGGGGCGTAGTACCCGGTCTGGTTGCCCAGCGCGTAGAGCCCGGTGACGAACGACTGCTTCTCGATCCCGAACGGTGTCAGGTCGGCCGTCGCCGAGGAGACCTGGGAGTCGAGCGTTCGGCCGTTGGGGAGCAGCGAATAGACGAGATCGCTCCAGGGGATCACCGGGGCCGCGGCGGCGATGTGGAGCGGTGTCCCGGCTGGGCTTCGCCAGGGCTGCAGCGAGCCGTCGGCGTTCATGATCCGATCGTTGAGGGTGGCGAGCTGGAGTGACACGCCGCCCCCGTAGGACTCGCCGGTGAGTCCGATCCGGCTGGGGTCGACGAGCCCGGCGTCGACCAGCAGCCCGGTCGCGTACTGGATGTCGCGAACCTCGTAGCGGTTATCGTCGAGGCGGATGTAGCCGGCCTGGCAGGCGACCGGATCGGCCAGCCGCGAGGCCGCGGTCCCGCAGGAGTCTCCGAAGCCGCGCGCGGTCAGCTGCAGGACCGCGTAGCCGCTCTTCGCCCACTGGTCGGCGGTGGGTCCCAGGTACTGGGTGCTGGTGAGACCACCGGCCTGCTGACCGTAGCCGTGGCTCTGCACCACGAAGGGGTAGCTCCCGTCGACACCCGAGGCGGGGACCGGCGGCAGGATCACGTCGAGCGCCAAGGGGGTGCTCTGGTCAAAGGTCTTCAGGCGCGTGTCGGCGCCCCCGCTCGAGCTGTAGTCACCCGCGCAGAGCCGGGTGCCGTCGGGCTGGGTGGTGCAGGCGATGGCGCTCCCGCTGACCGTGTGACCGCCGAGCACGCTGGTCACGTCGGCCGTCGCAACCGACGGCAGGGCCACGGCCCCACACACGACAGCACTCGCTGCCGCGAGCCGGAGTCCTCTCCTCATACCCCGACGATAACCGGATATCGGGCCGGAAGGTGGCGGTTGCGTCGACTCGCCGGCCCAGCCGCCGCGGCCGCCGCGCGATCAGCCGATCAGCAGCCGGCGCCCGAACGCCCGGGCGAAGGCCTCGTCGTCGCCGTAGCGCTCGACACTCCAGCGCTGCAGCGTCAGATCACCGGTGGCCTGCAGGTGCAGGTCGACGCCGTCGCCGTTGGTGCGCAGCCGGGCCCGCGAGACGGCCTGGTCGCGGCCGCGCTCGAGGTGCTCGGAGAGGCGCAGGATGACCGCGCAGCGGTCCAGCAGCTGCTCGTCGCCCGCGCGCGTCAGCGGCTCGATCTCGCCGAGCTTGGGCACACCCTTACGGTGGTAGCGGCTGATCTGGGCGATCAGGGCCCGCTCACGGGGGTCGAAGCCGAACAGCTCGGCACTTTCGATCAGGTAGCGCGAGTGCTTGTGGTGATCGTCGTAGGAGATCGTCATGCCCACGTCGTGGAGCATCGAGGCCGCCCAGAGGAGCTGACGCTCGCCCTCGGCGGGCGCGAACACACCGCCGTCGACGAGGGAGTCGAACATCTGCAGGGCCAGGACGGCGACGTGCTCGACGTGGACGAGGTCAGACTCGTACTGGATGGCGAGGCTGCGGACGGCGGCCTCGCGGACGTCATCGAACAGGGGCGCGGGCGTGGGGAGCAGCGTGCGGGCGAGGAACAGCCCTTCACGGAGGCCGGCCTCGGTGACCTCGATGCCGGCGAAATCGCCGAGGTCGACCACGGCCTCGAGGACGAGGGCGGCGGCGAGGATGATGTCGCCGCGGCCGGGTTTGATCCCCGGCATCGTCCCGCGTTCCTCGGGGCCGATCGCCGCCAGCTGCGCCACGAGTTCGCCCATGACCGCGGGCTCGAGCACGAATCCCTGGACCCCGAGGTCCAGTCCCCCGTCGATCGCCTGGGCGGCGGCGGCCAGGTTGCGCACCGCCCCGCCCATCCCGACCAGCCGCTCGCCGGCCGCGGGCAGCCAGTCCAGGTCCTTCAGGGTCTTGGCGGTGTGCTCGCGCACGTGCGCGAGCTCCTTCTTCTTGGCCGGCCG
>JBOGYN010000339.1:0-23303 GCA_050696855.1 Solirubrobacteraceae bacterium
GGTCGGGCAAATCGCTGTGCTATCAGCTGCCGGCGCTGATGCGCGATGATCTCACGCTCGTCGTCTCGCCCCTGGTTTCGCTGATGCAAGACCAGGTCTCAGCGCTCGAGCGGGTCGCTCCCGGACGGGTGGCGGTGGTCAATGCCCAGCGCGGTGCTGGTGCCAACGCGGCGGTCATGGAGCGCGCTCGCGCCGGCCAGTTGCGTCTGCTCTACGTGGCTCCCGAGCGCTTCGGGTCGCCGGCCTTTGCGGCCGCCGTCGCGGGGGCCAACGTAGGGCTTTTCGTGGTCGACGAGGCCCACTGCGTTTCGCAATGGGGCCACGATTTTCGCCCTGACTACTTCACCCTCGCCGACGCCGCCGCGACCGTGGGTGCCCGGGCGACGCTGGCGCTCACCGCGACCGCGACGCCCACGGTGGCCACCGACATCGTTCGCCGCCTGCGCCTGCGCGAGCCGGCTCGCGTCATCACCGGCTTCGATCGCCCCAACCTGAGCTTCATCGTCGTCCCGTGCCGCGGAAGCCACGATAAGGAGCGCCGCCTGGCTGCCGCTCTGTCCGAGCCCGACGCCCTGCCGGCGATCGTCTATGCCGGGACCCGCGGGGCGAGCGAGAAGATCGCGCAGCTGCTCACCCGCGCGCTCGGCGAGCCCGCGCTCGCCTACCACGCCGGCATGGACCGCGGCTCCCGCGCCGCAAACCAGGAACGCTTCATGACCGGCGAGGCGCGGGTGATCGTGGCCACCAACGCCTTCGGAATGGGTATCGACAAGGCCGACGTGCGCACCGTCTGCCACGCCTCGGTCCCGGGCTCGCTGGAGGCCTACTACCAGGAGGCGGGACGAGCCGGGCGCGACGGCGCCCCAGCTCGTTGCCTGCTCCTCGCCGAGCAACGCGACAAGGGCCTGCACGTGTTCTTCATCCAGCGCGCCAAGGTCTCGCTCGAGGCGCTCCAGCGGGTGGGCGAGAAGCTCAACTGGGCTGGCATCGACGGCCAGTACGACGTGGCGCTGTCCCAGCTCGCCGGCCTGATCGCGCAACCCGGACAGCGGGTGGGGGCGGGCGGGGACCGTTTCGACGCGGTGCGGGCGGTGATCGGCCACCTCGCGCGGGCCGGCGTGCTCACCCCGGTCCCCGCACCCCCCGACCGCGCGGCGGGCCGCATCACCGGCGGTTTTGACCACCACGCGGCGGCGGTCTGCCTGAGCTCGGCCCGGGAGGCCGAACGCGTGCGCTGGGCGCAATACCGCTCGATCTGGGAGTACGTCGAGGGGCAACGCTGCCGGCGCGAGACGCTGCTCTCCCACTTCGGCGATCGGGTGCCGCCCGCGCCCGAAGTGCCGTGCTGTGATGTCTGTGTGGCCGCGCTCGCCCCCGCGGCGCCGGCCGGTGGCCCGAGCGCCCGGCGCGGCCAGGCCCCGGTCACCCCGGTGGCGGGCTCGGCCGTCGGGGGCGACGGGGCGGCGCTCGATCACGCGATCGTCGAGGTGGTCGGCTCGGCGCAACCTCCGGTCGGGCGCACGCGTGCGGTCGAGATCCTCCGCGGCGGTCGCTCCAAGGTCGTAGCCCAGTACGCCTACGACGGTCTCGCCGGCTATGGCTCCTTCTCGCACCTGCGCTCCGCCGAGGTCCTTGGTCGCGTGGACGAGCTGCTCTCGGACGGCCGGCTGCGCTCGACGGGCGGCCGCTTTCCGAAGCTGCGCGCGGCATGAAGGTCGCCGTTCTGGCCTCGGGCGCCGGCACCAACCTGCAGGCGCTGATCGATCACGCCCATGGGCGCGACGGCGTGGAGTTGGTCGCGGTCGCCTCGGATAAGCCCGAGGCGCGAGCGCTGCAGCGCTCGCGCGCGGCCGGGATTGCGACCCGCGTGTTCGCCGTCAATGACTTCTCGGACCGTCGCCACCGCGATCTCGCGATCGCCGACTGGTTGCGTGAGCGAGGCACCGAGTTGGTAGTGCTGGCCGGCTACATGCAGCTGCTCAGCAGCGAGTTTCTGGCCGCTTTCCCGGACCGGATCATCAACGTCCATCCTTCGCTGCTGCCTGCCTTCCCGGGCCTGGACGCGGTTCAGCAGGCGATCGACTACGGAGTCACGGTGTTCGGGGTCACGGTCTTCTTCGTCGACGACGGCGTCGATTCCGGGCCGGTGCTCTTGCAGCGTGCGCTCGAGTTGCCCGCGGCGCACGAGGCAGGTGAGGTGTTAGAGCAGCTGCACCGGGTCGAGCACGCCCTGCTTCCCGAGGCGGTGCAGTTGATCGCGGCCGGCCGGGTCAGCTTCGATCCCGCCAATCCGCGTCGCGTGGTCATCGACCGGTAGAGTCGGAGCCTGTGGAGGGGAGCGCTGATTCGGTGAGCACCTTCGAGGCCGGGGCGCCGGACGTGCAGGTGGGCCGTGCCCTGCTCTCGGTCTCGGACAAGACCGGAATCGTGGACTTTGCGCGGGGCCTGGTCGAGCTCGGCGTGGAGATCGTCTCGACCGGCGGCACCGCCCAGGAGCTGATCGGGTACGGGGTTCCGGTGCGCTCGATCAGCGACCTGACCGGCTTCCCGGAGATCATGGACGGGCGCGTGAAGACCCTTCACCCCAAGCTTTACGCCGGCTTGCTCGCCGTCCGTGACAACCCCGAGCACGCCCGGGCGGCCGCGGAGCACGACGTCGAGCCCGTCGATCTGATCTGCGTCAACCTGTATCCGTTCGAGACCACCGCCGCCCGCCGGGGCGCCTCCGAGGGTGAGGTGATGGAGAACATCGACATCGGCGGCCCCACCATGATCCGGGCCGCGGCCAAGAACCACGGCTACGCGGCGCCCGTGGTAAGCCCCGAGAGTTATGACGCCGTGCTGGACGAGCTGCGCGAGTCCGACCGCCGGCTGTCAATGGTCACTCGCGAGAGCCTGGCTGCCGAGGCCTTCGCTTATACCGCCCGCTACGACACGGCGATCGCCCGCTGGTTTCAGGAGAAGCGCGAGGACTTTCCGCCCCTGTTCGTGCGTGCCTTCGAGAAGGTGCTCGAACTGCCCTACGGCGAGAATCCCCACCAGCGCGCTGCCTACTACGAACAGGTGGGCGCCCGCACGCACGTGCTCTCGATGGTCTCCCAGCTGGGCGGTAAGCCGATCTCGTTCAACAACCTGCTCGACCTGGACGCCGGTCGCCTGCTGCTCAGCGAATTCCAGATTCCCGCTTGCGTGATCATCAAGCACAACAATCCGTGCGGAGTAGCAGCGGGCGCCAACTCGATCGAGGCTTACCAACGGGCGCTGGCCTGTGACCCGATGTCCGCCTTCGGTGGCGTCGTGTGCCTCAACCGGGCCGTCAACGCCGAGCTGGCGGCCGCGCTCGCTGATCAGTTCATCGAGGTTCTGTTCGCCCGCGGCTACGACGACGATGCCGTCGACGTCCTGGCCGAGAAGCCGAACACACGCATCCTCGACGACCGCGAGCAGCGGAGCCCGAACATGATCGAGCCCCACCTGCGCCAGGTGCTCGGCGGCATGCTCGTCCAAGATCGCGACGCCGACATCGAGGAGCGCGGTGACATGCAGGTGGTGACCGAGCGCCGGCCGACCGAGGCCGAATGGCAAGAGCTCGCCTTCGCCTGGAAGGTCTGCAAGCACGTCAAGTCAAACGCCATCGTCATGTCCCGCGGCTTGGCCACGGTTGGCATCGGCGCGGGACAGATGAGCCGGGTCGACGCGGTTCGGATGGCAATCGAGAAGGCCCGCGACGGAGTCACGGGTGCCGCTATGGCTTCCGACGCCTACTTCCCCTTCTCCGATGGTCCCGGGCTCGCCTTGGAAGCCGGCGTGACCGCGATCATCCAGCCCGGCGGATCGGTGCGCGACCATCTCACGGTGGAGGCGGTCGACAAGGCAGGGGGGACGATGGTGTTCACCAGCCGTCGCCACTTCCGCCATTGACCGAGCGCCTCCCCGGTGACCCGCCCTCTCCCTGGGAGGGTCAGTTCAGCTTCAGCCGCGTGGTCAGCGCGGGCCCGCTGGTCCTCGTGGGCGGCACGACATCGGTCAGCGAGGACGGCGCCGTGCTCGGTGAGACCCCGTATGAGCAAACCGTCGCGATCCTGGGCAAGCTTGAGCACGAACTCGGCCGGGCGGGCGTAGGTCTAGCCGATGTCATCTCCAACCGGGTCTACGTGACCGATATCTCCCGCGCCGAGGAGGTCGGTCGCGCCCACGGCGAGGCCTTCGGCGACGTACGTCCGCTGATGACCATGGTGGAGGTCAGCGCCCTGATCGACCCGCGGATGATGGTCGAGATCGAGACCGTCGCCTATCGAGACTGAGCGCCCGGTGGCCCCGGGCGCTCGCTGTGGCGCCGCATCCGCCGGGACACCTGCGTCCCAGGTGCGCGATCATGTCACCCCCGCCGCTGTAGCTCAGCTGGTAGAGCAGCGGACTTTTAATCCGACGGTCGTGGGTTCGAGTCCCACCGGCGGCATCGAGAAGTGGCTGGTAATCAGCCGGTTTATGCGAGAGCGCCTGGGCCGCAAATGTAAATATGTCCCAGGCCATGTATTTCGCGTCGATGTTGGAGCGCAATTCATACCCGCGCTCACTGGTTGTGGTGCGTGCCGGCAGCGAGGCGAGCCCCGAGGTGCTTTTCGGCGGTCTCATTCATTCCGGTGGTTTTCGTGCTGCCCATGCTCATCCCGCCGGTCACTGCGGGCCCGTGGCCCATGCGCATGCCCGTCTGGCCGGGAAGTGTCAGCCCCGGGACCGAAGCCGGGACGAAGGCGACTGCGAGTCCGAGCACCGCCAGCAGGATCGCGATGGCGCGGTTCGCCGGCCGCTTCCACGGCAAGAGCTTCTCGGCTGCGACCAGGGCGGCGATGAGCGTCATCCACGCAATGTTCATCACGCCGAGCGCGAACAGCGCCGCCATCAGCGCCCAGCAGCAGCCGACACACCAGACGCCGTGCTCTAGCCCGAGTCGGAGTGCTCCGCCGACACCATCGCGCCAGCGCTCGGTGAGGAAGTCAAGCGGGCCGCGGCAACGGCTGAGGCAGGCGTCCTTGAGCGGGGTGAGCTGGTAGATGGCCGAGGCGAGGATCACCCCACCCGCGAGGTAGGATCCGCCGCGATCCCAGGAGAACGGGACAAGGTCGAGCGCTCCAGCGAGCTTGAAGGTGGCGTAGGCGGCGAGCCCGAAGCCGATCCAAGCGAGCAGGTACCCAGCAATAAAGGCGACGATCGCCGCGGTCGGCTCGCCGAGGCCTCGGCGTGCGTAGCGACTGCGCTGAACGAGCGCGTACGTGCGCACCATCGGCGAGATCGACGGGAACATCATCGCCGCCATCATCACCACCCAGGCAGCGACGTAGAAGGACAGCGAGCCGAGGTCCCCCCCAGGCCCAGTGTCCATTCCATCCATCATCCCCCTGGCGATCACCCACGCCAGCGCAGCCAGCAGGATCAGGCTGGCGATCAACGTGAACTGAACCGCGTCGATCCGCTGCGATGGACGGCGTCGAGCCTTCGCGGAAAGCGGCATTGCGTCGCAACCCTATTGCGGTTAGCCTGCCTTTATCAACCACAGATCGGGGGATCTGCCATGACTGATACTTGGTCGCTCGAGGGCGCTTGGTTTAAGAATTGCAACTGCGATCCCGGGTGCCCGTGCGACTTCAACCAGGCGCCGACCACCGGCCAATGCGAGGGCATCATCGGCATGCGCATCGATCAAGGACATTTCGGCGATGTCGCGCTGGACGGGTTGAAGTTCGCCTCCGCCGTCTGGTGGCCCGGGCGCCTTGACGAGGGCAACGGGCACGTCCTGCCGATAGTCGATCAGTCAGCCGACGACGAGCAGCGCAATGCCATCCTGACGATCATGAGCGGACAGGCTGGTGGGACGATCTTTGAGATCTTCTCCGCGATCTGCCCGCACGTGCGCGAGCCCATCTTCGTCCCGATCGACTTCGACTTCGATATCGAAAACCGCGCCGGCCGCCTCAAGGCCGGCGAAGTTGTCAAGACCGAAATCGAAACTCTACGAGCGATTGGTTCTTCGGACCCCTACCGAGTCCTCGTCAAGATCCCCGGCGGCTTTGAGTACACCGGCGAGAACGACGACGCCGAAACGGCACTGTCGAAGTCACTCAAGGTACGCGGAGGTGGCGAGCTCGACTTCGAACACACCGACAGCCACAGCTCGATGGCCTTCGTGAAGCACGCAGGCCGAGTGCCAGCCACGGCCTAAAGCGGCGCCGGATCAGGTTTCGCCCGGACCGGCTGGTTGGATGTCACCAGTTGCTGGGGCTGACCAAACAACTAGACGCGCTGCTCACCGCCGGACCTCAGCAACGTCCATCTGCTGCTTGAGTCACACCATTTTCGTGACTTATGAAGGGGTCCTGGAGCCGGCTGTGCGCAAACCTGACCCGCGGGAGGAGCGCGGCCGAATCGACCACAGTCGCGAGCTGCTGTGCAACGCGACACACGAGCGTCAATAGCCCGCGATGGTCCGCCTGACGGCACCGGTTTGACACAGGACGTCTTTGTCGCCGTTCCGGCACTCTCGCCCAGACGGCCGCTCCCGGGCCGAGACCAGAAGCCTAGCCGGCCGGGTCGCACTCTCGGCGAGGCTAGAGCCGGGCCGCGGAACGAGATGGGTTGCTCGCCCCGCCGCGAGAAGCGCGACTCGGACCGATGCTCCGACGCCTGTGCTGATTGACTGCACTCGGGCCAGCCCCCCCGGGCCGTCCGCGAGTCGGCCCGCGCAGCACGCAGAACAATGCGCCGACCGGCGCATAGCGAGACTGCGGCGCCCCGAGGGTGGCCCCTGCTTTCGAGACATTGCGGGTAAGCGGGGCGCGACGGTAGAGCGGGGCGTGTCGCAGTCGCATCGCACTCCGTTAGCGAGCGCGTTCGCTCGGGGGGTGTCGCTGTTCGAGCGGTGGTCGTATGCTCGCTTCGTGAGAGAGCTGAGGTCTCGGTGGATCTCGGGGCGGCTTCCGGGCTGGTTGAAGCGACTTGTGGAGATCGGTGCGTTGTCTTCGGACTCGGAGGAGCTTCGGATTCGCAAGGCGGTCTTGGTGCTGTCCTCGACCTTGATGGCGAGCCTGTCGTGCGTGTGGGTGGTGACGTATGCGGTGCTTGGCCTGTGGGAGTCGGCCGCGATTCCGCTCGTCTATCAGCTCGCGTCGGCGGCGAGCATCTACACGTTCGCGCGGACGCGCCGTTACCTGTTGTTTCGACGCAGTCAGCTTTGGATGAGCCTGGTCCTGCCGTTCGTCCTGCAGTGGAGCCTGGGCGGCTTTGGGAACTCGTCGGCGGTGTGCCTGTGGGGGTTTACGTCTCCGTTGGGGGCGTTGTTGTTCGTGGGGGCAGGGCAGGCGGTTTCGTGGTTCGTCGCGTTCGTGGGCCTGGTGGGGGTGTCCGCGGCGATCGATCCCGCCCTGGCCGCGGGCGCACCGGCCATCCCCAGCGGCGTGGTGATCATCTTCTTCGCGCTGAATATCCTCGGCGTGGCGACGACCGCGTACGCGCTGTTGCAGTACTTCGTACGGGCGCGGGAACGTGAACAGGACAGGTCCGAGCGCTTGCTGCTGAACGTGCTGCCTGAGTCCGTGGCCGCCCGGCTCAAGCAAGACGACGGAATCATCGCCGACGCCCGAGAGGACGTGACGGTGCTGTTCGCCGACATCGTCGGCTTCACGCGTCTGTCTGAACGGCTCCTCGCCTCCGATGTCGTTGCGCTGCTGGACCGGGTGTTCGCCAGCTGGGACGCGCTCGCCGCCGAGTACGGTGTCGAGAAGATCAAGACGATCGGCGATGCCTACATGGTCGCCGGCGGGATCCCGTTACCCCGCGCGGATCACGCCGAGGCGATCGCCGAGACGGCGCTCGCGATGGCCCCCGCACTCGCCGGCTTGGCGGCCGAGACGGGAACGGCGCTGCAGGTGCGTATCGGGATCGATACGGGGCCGGTCGTCGCCGGCGTGATCGGCCGGGCGAAGTTCATCTATGACCTCTGGGGTGACACGGTCAACACCGCTAGTCGCATGGAGTCCCACGCGCAGCCCGGCACGATCCAAGTCACCGAGCGGACCAATGAACGTCTGCGAGAGCGCTACGAGCTGGTCCCGCGCGGCACCGTCGAGGTCAAAGACAAAGGCCAGATGACCACCTATCTCCTCCTCAGGCGCCGCGGCAACCAGGCTCCAGCCCGTCCGGACGATGCAGCCGGCGTTGCACGCACGGCCGCCGCCGGAAATCACACGTTCGGAGCGACCACGACCGCCGACGAGCACGACCATCGCATTCGCTGAAGCCCACGCCGTCGCGCCGGCCACCAGCCCGTCACCCATGGGCCCGCAGGGCCTCCGGCGGCCACTCTCGCGGCTGGCGAATTCCAGATGCCGGGCCGGCCCTGGCCAGAGACCTGTCGGGTACGGCCGACCCGCATCTGGCGACAGGCGATGGTTCCGCGTCGGGTCCGGCACGACGAAGAGCAGAAGCCGAGCCGAGGGACCCGCTGAGGCGACATTGGAGCACCGACGGGCCGCAGGGTCAACGTGGTGCGCCCGGGTGCATCAGCCCCCGGGCACCGGCCTTTGACGGCTTAGGCTGGGGCGGGCTGTTCGTGAAGCGAGCCGGCGGCTGTGGCACTTCTCGTTTTACGCACACCCGGACGTGAGACCGACCGCCTTTGCCCTGGCTGAGGCCTCCACTTCTCGTCGGCCGGCGCTGGAAGCGCCAGCCGAATGCTCGTGGCCGTACGGCGACAATTCGACAGCCCGGCTGCGTCCCCCGTAGTGGACCGGGCCTACAGCGGGTGCTCACCACAACAAACGGCGCGCGACCGTGTTCTAGTTCGCGTCCCCCGTCCGCGACCGTCTGCGATGCTCATGAAGCGCTGCCTGCCACTTCTCCTGTCCTTGCTCATTCTCGCCGTCCCCGCAACCGCGAGCGCCACCACCTTCGGCGCCTTCGTGGGGAACGAGTTCACCAACCAGGTTCGCGCCAAGTGGTCGCGGGGCAAGACGATACGCAGCCTCCACTCGCTGTATAAGACCGGGGGACGAGTGGGCCGCGCCGATTCGGACTGGGCGACCACCGAGCCCAAGGCTCCGATCCGCGGCCGCCACGCCTTCGACTGGGGCTATGACGACCTGATCGTTTCCGAGATGGCGTCCGCGCATCTGCGCTGGGAGCCGACACTGGCCTACGCGCCGCGCTGGGCCGAGGTGCACCGCTCCCGCGTCATCCACACGGCCTCGGGGTGGGTGGCGGCCTATTTGCCGCCGGCCCACAACGGCAGCTTCGCCTACTACGCGAGTGCGTTCATGAAGCGCTACGGGCCGCGCGGCGCCTTCTGGAAAGCCAACCCCAAGCTTGCCTACGACCCCGTGACGACCGTCGAGGTGTGGAACGAGCCCGACAACATCTGGGACTGGGGCAAGGACATCAACCTCTCGGACTACGCCCGCATGTATGAGGTAGTTCGCTCGGCCCTCCACAAGGTGTATAGCCACGCGCGCGTCATGACGGGCGGACTGGCATGGACCGAATCCTCCCTGCCGCGCCTGCTCAAGGCCTTCCGGGGCAAGCCCCTGGACGCGGTCGCGATCCATCCCTATGGCGCGACGCCGAGCCAGGCGATCAAGGTCGCGCGCGACGCGCTCGCCGACACGCGTCGGTACGGCCGCGGCGGGACGCCGGTCTCCGCCAACGAGTACGGCTGGACCTCGACGCGCAACACGTGGGGCTCGACGAAGCCCAGGAACGTCAAGCCCTACGCCTACCGGGCGCTGATCGGCCTGGCCAAGCTGCGGCTCTTCGAGATCGTGCCGTTTTTGTGGGGCGATTCATCCTGGGGACTGAGCAGCGGGTCCTTCGCCACCGCGTTGCGGAAGATCGAGCACCGCTGAGGCGATGGGCCAGGCGCCTCCGCGCAGCTTGAGCACACCGGGGCGACCGCGCAGCATGGTGCTGCACATCGACACCCGGGCAGTCGCGCTCCGGTGGCTGCCGCGGCGACAAACGGGAAGTCTCGCTCAGGCGTGCCGCTGCGCTTGGTCTCGCTCCGGAGCGGGGGCCCCGACCCTGGTGATCGACGTGCCCCCTCTCATGCGGGAGCAGGCGTCTGGCGGGGATTTGCGCGTGCGGTTCCGGATCGATGGTAGCTTGCGCGACTCCTGTGAAATCGGGTTCGCGAGGAGAGGACCGTGGTCGAAACACTGTTGCATGCGAAGCGTGCTCGTAAGCGCTTGTTCGTCATCGGCGCGGGGATGCTCGCGCTGGGTGTGGTGGCGTTGAGCCCGGGCGTGGCTCCGGCCGCCAAGGGTCATAAGCGGTACCTCTGCTCGGGCACGTTCGCCCGGCCCGGTGTGCTTTCCGGCAATTACCGCTACGGCGTGGTGGTCAAGGGAGTCTGCTCGGTCAAGGACGGACCGGCCCACGTCTTCGGGACCCTGACCATCCGCCCGGGCTCTGCCATGGCCGCGGCCTTCGGCCTCAATGCCCGCACCCACCACGGTGGCTCGAGGCTCACCGTCACCGGTGATCTCGTGGTTGGTCGCGGAGCCACGCTGGTGCTGGGCTGCAAGGTCAATCCCGACGGCTCAGGGACGCCCTGCCTGGATGAGCGCAGCATGAAGAACCCCAAGCTCACGAGCTCGGAGTACGTGTCCGGAAACCTGGTCGAGAATGCGCCGCTCGGCGTGGTCATGCACAACAGCGCGGTGGGCGGCAACGTCACGCAGACCAGTGGTGGCGGCGGCGTGAACTGCACCTCCACCGGGGTGTTCAAGGCAGAGTTCAAGAGCCCTGTGTTCAGCGATTATGAGGACAGCTCGGTTCACGGCAACCTGCAGGTGACCGGACTCAAGTCGTGCTATCTCGGGGTGATCCGAGACAGTGTTCACGGCACTCTCGGCTTCACCAACAACCAGCTGGCCGATCCTGACGCGATCGAGATCGAGGCAAACCACGTCGGCAAGAATCTCTCCTGCACTGCCAACAGCAGCGTGTGGGACAGCCACGAGCTCAGCACGACCGCGAACTTCCCGCGGGGGCCACAGCCCAACACCGTGCACGGGAAACGCTCGGGTCAGTGCGTGCTCTCGACCCCGGTAACCATGGGCGGTCCTTCGGGTCCCGGCGCCTTCTAGTCCCGCGATAGCCTGCTGCCGCCCGGTGGGATCCACGCCTACCGGCGCGCGACGCAGCACCGACCCTCCTCGATCCAGCCAGACGGCCGCAAGCCTCTCAGATCGGTAACACCCGGCACCCTCCCCGCCGCCGTCAGCTCGCGCAGGTCGCGCAGCAGGCGACCACCTCTGCTGTGATCCGCTCGCGGGGACACCGGGCGGTAAGCCGGCGTAGTAGGCGGCAGGTCGACCGTCGTGCACTCCGCAAACGGCGGCCGCTACGTAGGTTGCCTGGACGGTATTTTTCGGGGCATGGACGAAGACTTCTTCTCTGTGCCTCCTCAGCCTCGGGAATCTGAGTCGCGACCGCCGTCGCCGGAATGGATGGAGCCGCCTTATGGCGTGCTTCCCGGAGCCGTAGCGCTCGAACTCGTGGTGGCACAGAACGAGCAGGCCGCGGTTTACCTCGGACGGTGTGCCGCGTATCCGACAGGACTCGATTTCGAGCTGCACGTGGTTGCCGCGGCGAGCGCCGGTGACCTTGACCCGTCCTTAAACGGGATCTACGAGAGGCCTGGGGGAGGCTCCACATACGAGGAGATGCTCCGGTTTGGTGTTGCCTTTGCTGATGGCCGCAAGGCCAGCAACGTCGGCGGCTTCACGCGCTCCGGAGAGGAGCCCGAGGGGCCCGTCCTGTGGGGAATGGGTGGCGGCGGAGGAGGTGGGCGCTGGCATCAGGGCTTCTGGTTGTGGCCGCTCCCGCCGATCGGTTCGCTGTTCTTCGTCTGCGAATGGCCCGCGGCAGGGATTCCCCTCACCCGCGTCGAGGTCGATTCGGAGCCACTCCGCGATGCCGCCGGGCGCTCGCGTGAGCTGTTTCCCAATCAGGCCTCTGCGGTCAGGGGCGGCACCTGGTCACGGTGGACCGGGACCGCGTGAGCCCGCGCCCCGCGGAGCCGAGCTTCTGGCAGCGCCCTGCGTTCTGCGCAGGCGAGATGTGAAAGGGTTGCGGGTGTGAGAGGTTGCTCGGTGGGAGGTCGGTGGACAGCAAGTGCCAGCTTGATCGCGGTGCTTGCGGTCAGCATGGCGATGGCCGCGGGCGCATCGGCGGCGAGCCCTCGCGCGGCGACGCCCACTTTCAGCGCGCACGGCAGCGCGGAGCAGGTCTACGTCACCGGCCTCGCCCCGAATGCGCGCATGTCGCTACTGGACAGCCACGGCCGGACGCTCTCCACCCAGGCCGCAGACTCTCTCGGCGGACTGCTGTTCCGCAACGTGCCGTCGGGCAACGGCTATCGGGTGCGCCTGTCCTCGGACGGCGCCGAGTCGGCCCCGCTCACCGTGTACTCGAATGCGGCGGCGCCCTGGGATCCCAGCATCTATAGCCAGTCAATTCTAGACAACGGCTACACATATCTGACCACGCGCGACGGCACCCAGCTGGCGATCGACGTGCACCCGCCCACCAGCCCCGCAGGCGAGCCCGGCTTGCCCGGCAGCATCGGCCTACCCGGCCTACCCGGCCTGCCCGGGGGCATCCAGCTCCCCACCGGCGCTGGTGGCCCCAGCTACGCGCCGCCGTACCCCACACTCATCGAGTACTCAGGCTATGGCTATGCCGACCCGGCGGGCCCGGTGAACGGTATCGCTGTCCTCGCCAACCTGATGGGCTTTGCGGTAGTCGATGTCAGCATGCGCGGGACGGGCTGCTCTGGCGGCGCTTATGACTTCTTCGAGCCGCTGCAGAATCTCGACGGCTACGACGCTATCGAAACGATCGCGCACCAGCCGTGGGTGCTCAACCACAAGGTCGGGATGATGGGAATCTCCTACGGGGCGATCAGTCAGCTGTTCACCGCGCAGCTGACCCCGCCGGACCTGACGGCGATCTCGCCTCTGTCCACGATCGACACGACCGCCACGACGCTCTACCCGGGCGGCATCCTCAACTCCGGCTTCGCCGTCGCCTGGGCCCAGGAACGCCAGCACGAGGCCCAGGTCGCGGGCGCCCCGGGCACGCAGGCCTATGCCGAGCAGCAGATTCAGCAGGGCGATCAGACCTGTAAGGCCAATCAGGTCCTGCACGGCCAGGCGGCCGACCTGCTGTCAAAGATCCGCGCCAACTCCCACTATGTACCGAACGTGGCTGACTCCCTTGACCCGATCACCTTTGTCAACAAGATCAAGGTGCCCGTGTTCATGGCCTGCCAGTGGGAGGACGAGCAGACGGGCGGGCACTGCCCGGATCTCGCCGAGCACCTCACTGGGACAAACCAGAAGTGGTTCACGTTCACCAACGGCGCCCACATCGACTCGCTCGATCCCAACACCTACAACCGCTGGTACGACTTCCTCGAGCTATTCGTCGCCCACCAGGCGCCGATCGTGAACCAGGCAGCCATGCGGGCCGCCGCTCCGGTCGTCTACCAATCGGCGATGGGCCTTCCCATGAACGACGCGGTCACGATGCCGCCCGACCCGATCCAGACCCAGCCGACGTACCAGTCCGCGCTGGCCGCCTTCGATGCCCTCCCGTCAGTCCGAGTCCTGTTTGACAACGGGGCTGGCAAGTCGCCGACCGGCGACGTCACACCCGGGAACCCGTACCCCGGCTTCGAGCAGTCCTTCTCGGCGTTCCCAGTCCCCGGTACCACTGCTCGCTCCTGGTACCTTGCCCCCGGCGGTGCGTTGGCCGACGAGCCGACCGATCCCCAGGGCATCAACTGGTACACCTCGAACGCCGGGGCCCTGCCATTGAACGACTACAGGAGCAACACAGGTGGTGGCGGACTGTGGGGCAACGCATCCCAGTGGGAGTGGAACTGGAAGCAGAATTCGGCGGGCAGTGCCGTTTCGTACGTCTCGGCGCCGCTGACGACGAACACGACCGTCGTCGGGGCGGGCGCGGTGCACGTGTGGGTCAGCTCTTCGACGCCCGACGTCGACCTCCAGGCGACGGTCAGCGAGGTGCGTCCGGACGGCAACGAGACCTTCGTCCAGAACGGATGGTTGCGCGCCAGCGGGCGCAAGCTCGCCACCAGCGCGGACAACCTGCTCAAGCAGAACAGCACCCTGCTCGAACCGATCCCCAGCGAAACCGCGGCCGATGTCCAGCCGATGCCGCTGGGCCGCTTTGTCGAAGCCGTGATCCCGCTCTACTACGAGGGTCACGCGTACCGCGCCGGCTCACGCATTCGCGTGACGATCGCGGCGCCGAACGGGACGCAGCCGATCTGGTCCTTCAACGACACGCAGCCCAAGGGCACGGCGAAGGTGTCGATCGCCTTCTCCAGGAGCATGCCGTCGAGCCTGATCCTCCCGGTCGTCCCGGGCGTGAGCGTGCCGACCGGCCTCCCGCCGTGCCCGAGCCTGCGCAACGAGCCGTGCCGTTCCTACGTGGCACTGAGTAACCAAGAGAGTTCCGTCGTGGCGGGCTGCCCGCGGGCGACCGGCCGGCTACACGGCGGCACGCTCGGACTGTTGACGCTCGGGATCACCCGCGCGCGGGCACGGCGCGCCTACACCCACAGCTCAGACCGGGGTAACCGCTACAAGGACTTCTTCTGCCTGACCCCAATCGGGGTGCGCGTCGGCTACGCCTCACCCAAGCTCCTGAAAACGCTCCCGCGACGCGTGCGCAAGCAGCTGCAGGGACGGGCCGTGTGGGCTTCGACCGCGAACCCTTACTACTCGCTGCGCGGCATCCGCCCGGGCTCCGCGCTCGCCAAGGCAGCCAAGAAGCTCCACATCGGCGCGCCCTTCCATATCGGCAAGAACTACTGGTACCTGGCGGCGAACGGCTCCTCCACAGCGGTACTCAAAGTCCGCCACAAGCGAGTCGAGGAAATCGGAATCGCCAGCAAACACCTCACCCACGGCCGCAAAGCGCAACGCACACTCATGAGGAGCTTCTACTAACGAACCGTCAAGATCGCCAGTGCGGATTTGGTGCGGGCGGAGGGGGGTGATATTGAATTCTGTTGGGCGTGAAGCCTTGGAGTGCCGCGACTGAGAAGCGTGGCGTGACCGGGTTGCCCTAATCGGTTTCTGCGTCGGAGCTCAAATGGATGGAGGTCTAAAGGTGTTTCACTCACTCGCGGGGAGGTTTACGTATGCGAATGTGATGGCCACGATCGCGTTCTTCTTGGCGGTTGGCGGCGGAGCCTATGCGGCTCTCAAGCTTCCGCGAAACAGCGTTGGAACACGGCAGATCAAGACGGGGGCGGTGACTAATCGCAAGCTTGCGCGCGGGGCCGTGACCGGCTCGAAGGTGGTACGCAACTCTCTCACTGGTGTCCAGATCAACGCCTCGACGCTGGGCACCGTGCCGAGCGCCAGACACGCCACGAGCGCCGACAACGCGACGAACGCGACGAACGCCGACAACGCGACGAACGCGACGAACGCGACCAACGCCACCACGGCGCAGACCCTCGTCGCGCCGGAAGCCTTCCACGACGTCGGTGCGGCCGGCGAGCCCGGCTTCCAGAATTCGTGGCAGAACAAGGGCGGTCTCGCAGATGAGGCTGCAGGCTTCTACAAGGACAGCGAGGGCGTCGTGCACCTCAGAGGTCGCCTCGTGGATGGAACGCCGAACGGCGTCATCTTCCAGCTGCCGCCCGGCTACCGGCCGGCCGTCGGCAAGATTCTCACGGTCGCGGCGGCCTGCGAATGCCAAACTTCCGTTCCCGACTCGCACGGCGACGTTGTGGTCGTGCCGTTGCAGACAGGGAGTGTTGCGATTGAGGGGTCAGGCTTCAGCGCCGGCTTTGACGGCGCCGTCTCCCTCCAAAACAGCCCCATCCCGAACGGCAACTCACTCTCGCTCGCCGGAATCACGTTCCGCGCCGGATCCTGAGCATTCGCGTTCGCGCCCCCGCCCACCATTGCCGGCCCCGCGCCATCCCATTACTACACGTTCCCGGACCGAGCTTGCGCACCCAGCCCACCTCCCCAGCGTGCTGCGGGAGATACGCAATCGAGAGGACGTGGCCGGGGGTCAGGTGAGGACGGCTGAGATCGCCCACCGGAGCGATGGCGATACCTGGGCCCAGGCCTGCGGTGGCGCAGCGCCGACGATCACGGCGGCCGTTCGCGACCCGGCGACCAGACATGCGATCTCGATATAGCGGGCTCCAGAGGAGGTCAGGTAGGAATCGCGGACACAGGAGCCATGACCGTTGCGAAAGCGCAGCCCCCGGCCGACGGCCAGAATCCTGACTTGGCGGTCGCCCTCGTCGGCGTTGTGCGCTACCCGGAACGAGCTCCAGTTGGTGAGCGTCTCGCGGCCCTGGCGCGGAGTCAGGTTCAGGTACCCGACATAGTTCTGTGTTCGGCTATGCAATATGGCCGTTACCGTCCCGGCGTCGCCGGAGGTCAACCGCCACCGAGGCGGCAATGCGATCGCCGCTCCGCTGGGGATCCCCACCATCCGCCAACCCGCCGGAGTCCCCCGCGGACGCAGCCAGGCAAAGCCACCGCGCGGGCGCGCCGCGGAGGCGCCGAGCCGTGTCCTGCCCAGCGCTGGTCCGCTATGCCCGGTCGATTGAGTGACCGTGCCGCATCCGGAAGCCGCCAAGACGAGTGCGGCGACTCCGAGCGCGGCCAGCTTAGATGTTGCCGTCCCCATCGCTGGGGCCACCCTTGTTGTCACCGTCGCCGTCGCCGGCGTTGGGACCTTGTGGAATGCTCGATCCGCCGGACGCTGAGGTCGACGACGCTGGGGCGGCCGCCGATGAGGAACTGGAGGCTGGGGCGGAGCTCGTCGCCGCGGGGGCGGCGGAGCTCGTCGAGGAGCTCGAGTTCGAGCCACACGCGGCCAAGACCAGCGCCACCACGACCGCGGCCCCCGCCAGCAACCCTCGGACCGATCTGCCTGTTATTGCCATATCTGTCACCTGATCCTCTTCTTAGAACTGGTGGAGTAGACGTCAGACAGCTAGACGCCGCGGAATGCGGATTCTTCCTCGACCTCGAATCTAGTCCCGACCCCCGCCGAGGTTTCAAGTCGAGCCGATGAGAAACGCCCGGCGGCTCGGTCATGGCTTTCGTGCGTGCGCTTAGGATTCCCCCGATGACCGTAGTTTCCGTGCGAGGACCATTGCGCAAGCTCGCCGGTGGTCGCCCGGAGCATGAGCTCGAGGGCGTGACGGTCGTCGAGCTGCTTCGGGCGCTTGAGCTCCGCCACCCGGACATCCGCGGATGGATCCTCGACGAGCGTGGTCTGATTCGCCGCCATATCAATGTGTTCGTCAACGGCGAGCGAGGGGGCGAGGCGACCGCGGTACGGTGCGGCGACCGCGTTGAGGTGGTACCGGCGATAACAGGAGGCTGAGAGGTTGACCGAGCTAGTGGTCGGAACCAAAAAGGGCCTGTTCCTGCTGGAAGGCGAGCCAGCTCATGGCTTTGAGATCACGACCCGTGCGTTTGCCGGCCAACCGGTCGACTTCGCAACCCGCGATCACCGCAGCGGGCGACTGTTTGCGACCGTGACCTCGCCGTTCTACGGACCAAAGATCTTCTACACGGACGCCGATCCGGGCGGCGAGTGGGAACAGGCCAAGGGGGTCGCCCTGCCCGAAGGGGGCGATCAGGCGCTCGAGCGGATCTGGGTCATCGCCCGGGGCGAGGCCGTGGGCGCCCTATACGCGGGGGGAGATCCTGGAGTCCTGTTCGAGAGCCACGATAGTGGTGCAAGCTGGGAGGTCAACGCCGGACTGTGGGAGCAGCCGTCGCGGCCGCACTGGCAGCCGGGCGGCGGTGGGCTCTGTCTGCACTCAATCTGCACCTGGCCTGGAGATCCCGACAAGCTGGCCGTCGCGGTCTCCGCCGCCGGGATGTGGCTGACCGACGATGGCG
This sequence comes from Solirubrobacteraceae bacterium, assembly GCA_050696855.1. GTDB lineage: Bacteria > Actinomycetota > Thermoleophilia > Solirubrobacterales > Solirubrobacteraceae > Palsa-465. The sequence continues at coordinate 17,973 of JBOGYN010000339.1, forward strand.
GACGGACCTGGCGGCGCGGCAACCAGGGGCTCAACCCGCGGTACCTGCCCGAGGAGGCGCTCCAGGATGAGAACGCGGGCCGGTGCGTGCACCACGTCGAGCGGGCGCCGAAGCAACCAGAGCGGATGTTCATGCAGTTCCACGGGGGCGTCTATCGCTCCGACGATGCGGGCAAGAGCTGGACCGACATTGGTGGCGGTGGGCTTCCGTCCGATTTCGGCTTCCCCATGACGGTCGACCCGGGCGATCCCGACAGTGCCTACGTGATCCCGCTCGTCGCCGATGTGGACCGCGTTACCCCCGACGGCCGGGTGCGAGTCTATGAGACGCGCGACGCGGGCTCCACCTGGACGCCTCGGGGAGATGGCCTGCCGGCGGAGCACGCCTACCTGACAGTGCTGAGGCAAGCGTTCAGTCGCGCCGCGCTCCGCGATCAGCTCCAGCTCTACTTCGGCGCTACCTCCGGCGATCTGTTCGGCTCAGACGATGCCGGTGCCACTTGGACGACGGTCGCGACACGGCTGCCGCCGGTGTTCTCCGTGGTCGCCGCCTAATGCCCCGATTCACAAATCGGCGATGCTGACCCGTGATCTTCTGGCGTTTGTCAGGACCGCGCTGCCCGGGCCGCCCTCTCGCACCCTGGAGATCGGGGCGGGGCGAGGAGAGCTCGCCAGCGCGCTGATTGGCGCCGGCTACGACGTGATCGCGATCGATCCAGCGGCCGAGGCCGAGAGCCAGGTGCAGCGATGTTCACTGTTACAGGTCAGCGGCCAGTTCGACGCGGCGGTCGCAGTGGTCGCCTTGCACCACGTCAATCCGCTTGAGGAATCGTGTGCGCATCTCGCCACGCTGATCGCGCCAGGCGGGCCGCTCGTGATCGATGAGATCGACATCGACCGTTACGACCAACGCGCGACGGGCTGGTGGCAGGGACAACGCCAGGCACTCGGCTTCTCTGAGGAGCAAGATCCGGTCCGGCTGCTTGAGCACCTTCGCGATCACATTCACCGCCTGAGCAGCATCCACGCGGCCCTGAGGCCGTACTTTGAGCTCGGAGAACCTGTGCGCGGTCCATACCTGCACCGCTGGGAGCTACGGGCGAGTCTTCGCGAGGCTGAGGTTGACCTGATCGCCGCGGGCCGCCTTCCGGCGGTCGGCTGCCGCCAAATCGCCACTCGCAGAAGCGACGGCGACGGTTAGCCCCAGCGCGCGAGTCCGGCACGGCACTATCGGCCCTTACCGAAACGTCCTACTGAGGCGGACCAGGTGCTCGGCCGCGTTGGTGCTGAACACGCCGGCGTTGGAGTCCATGAATAGGCGCCGTCCCAGCGTCGAGATCCCGACCGCCTCGGCGTGGTTTGCGCCATCGCTGTAGAAGCCGATGGCTCGCGCTGGCGGTGAGGCGAAGGGCGAAGCGAGCGCGACCACCTGCCACGGGCTACGCCTGAGTCCGGCGGCGAATTGGTCGGCGGGTGGGAAATGCCCGTGCGTGAGGTGCTGAGCGTCCCCGATCGCCACCTCGAGAACCACGAAGATCGTCGCGGTGACACGATCCTCGTCTAGGAACGCGGCTCCCTTCTGGGTCAGCGCGATCGAGTCAAGCGTGGGCCCCGGCACCTGCTCGCTGCTTATGCTGCGGCGGGTGATGGTCAACCGCACGCGGCCGATGTCGCAGAAGTCGGCATGGCGATCGAGCAGCGCGTGGTACATAGCCCGTCCGTGTGGCCCGATGCTGCCCTCGGAACCCCCGGAGGAGCCGCGCTGCGAGAAACCCTGGACCGACTTGCCGAGCGTGGTGCAGGTCGCGTCTAGCGCGTAGCCGCCGTGCATCAGCCGCGCGAGCCTCTTGCGGCCCAGTCCGGTCAGCGCGACCGAGAGCTGACCGTGGCCAAGGTGCACGATCCGCACGTAGCGCGTCGAGCCGGTGTGCAGTGCCGGTACCGCGCTCGCGTCAGGCGCGGCGAACAGCAGTGCTGCCAGCGCGATCAAACACAACGTCCGAACGGGGCGGCGTATGGCCATGCATGGCCACTGTAACTCCTAGCCTCGCTTCTTCGTGCACGATCTGCCCCTCCGCTTTGGCCCCGCGAGTTCGCGCGAACGGTGGGCCCGCGCACACCATCGGTCCGCCATCGGAAGGAGAGAGGTTCCGTGTCGCTTCACGGACGTTTGCCAGAGTGCTCCGGGCGCGCCTCGGTGGTCTGGAAGACTCGCGGAGTGCAACTGCGGCGGTTCAAGCAAGTTGATGTCTTTACGCCGGCGCCGTACGCCGGCAACCCCGTCGCGGTTGTCCTCGATGGCGACGGTGTCGCGGTGGAAATGCTGCAGCGCTTCGCGCACTGGACCAACCTGTCCGAGACCACCTTCGTCCTGCCGCCCGTTCACCCGGATGCGGACTATCGCGTGCGTATCTTCACGCCGACCGAGGAGCTCCCGTTCGCTGGTCACCCCACGCTCGGCACCTGCCACGCATGGTTGGAGGCCGGCGGAGTGCCCAGAGCGGCAGGCAAGGTCGTGCAGGAGTGCGGTCTCGGGCTGATAGCGGTGCGCACCACACCGGACGGCCTAGCGTTCGCCGCGCCTGCACTCCTGCGTTCGGGACCCGTCGAGGAGGCGTTGGTTATGCACCTCGCCGAGGTGCTGCGTATCAGCCGGGCTGACATTGTCGATGCCGCATGGGCCGATAACGGACCCGGGTGGGTCGCGGTGCTGCTGGCCGATGCCGACGCCGTGCTGGCGCTGCGGCCCGGGTATGTCGATCTCGACGTTGGCGTGGTCGGCCCGCATCCAGTCGGCGCCGGCGCCGCGTTTGAGGTCCGAGCGTTCTTCCCCAAGGACGGCTCAACCGTCGAAGATCCAGTCACAGGAAGCCTCAATGCGTCGCTAGGGCAGTGGCTTCTCGACACCGGTCGCGCGCGCGCGCCCTACATCGTCCGCCAGGGCACAGCGCTTGGTCGCCCCAGGACGGGTCCACGTTTCCCGTGACAGTGATGGTGTCATTTGGGTAGGCGGCGGAACTGTCACGTGCGTGACCGGTGAGGTTCAGCTTTGAGTGCGAGCCACCGGGATTCACCACCGCCGTTTCCGGATGACAATGGCCCCGCCGGCTCGGACACGGCCTCGCGACGGCCTGGGCCTGACACGGATTCTGGCCGGTCACCGGTCGGCGGTCATGTAGACAAGTCCCCGTTGCGTCCTAATGGTTCCGGTACTGCTCCGGCCCGTAATTGGGGGGGAGGGCTCTGCCGGCCGCGTCAATCGCGCGAATGTCGTGGCAACCGTCGCAGTTGGCGCGCTGACGCTCGACCAGGATGAAGTACTGGCCGGCGATCAGGCGTGCCGACTTTCCGGTGCTCTGATCTCGGACGGCCGCGGCCTGGTCCGCCGTGACCGACCCGTAGTAGATGTCCCACGATTGCCCGCGGGGGTCCGTCACCGAGTTGCTGAGGTAGTCAGCCGACGTGGGTGCCAGGCCGACCGGGCTGTTCCCCTGGGCGAGAACCTGTTGCTTGCGAGTCGGAGCGCAACCAGGGATCGTGCCGGCGCTGCGGCTATCCATCGCGAGGGTGAGCCAACCGCTGGGACCGCGCAGGCCCCAGCATGTGCCGTGCTGCTTGGTGCTCGCGATCCAGGCCTGAACGGGGCCGACGTCGGGCACGTCGACTGTGGCGAGCTTCCGGACGGTTGACGGGATAACCGTCTGGTGCTGTCCCGGGTTTGGGTTGCCTTGCGGGTTGCTCTTGAACAACGATGTCGGATTGGCGTTGACGAGCGCGACGGTCGCAGCTGCCGCGGTCGTCGCGACGGTCACGAGGAGCGCTGCCGGCATCAGCGTGATGCTGCGGGTGCCGAACGGCAGCCGCAGGCGCCGGCGGGCTCGCCGACGTCCGCCGATCTCACGCTGAAGCGCTGATCGAAGCCGCCCGTCCCCGGCGTCGCCGACGGCGGGAGGATCCACGCCGATGTCCCGCAGGGCGATGAGGAGGTCAGTCGGGTCAGACATTCGCTTCTCCGTTGAGTCGAAGTTCCGCTGCACGCGCCGATGGCGTCGGCGTGAGCGCAGCCAATAGCCGCTTGCGAGCTCGGGTGATCCGCGAGCTCACCGTGCCGACCGGCACGTCGAGCGCGGCGGCAGCCTCGTCCTGAGTCAGCTCACCCCAGACCACGAGCAGCAGCGTGTCTCGCTCGTTTGCTGGGAGCCCGCGGAGTGCTGCAACCAGCTCCGGTGCCAGCCCGGCTTCGCGGAGCTCGACGACGACGCGCGCCTCGCGGGTCAAACGTTCGAGCCCGGCCAGACGACGGCGCTCGAGTCGCCGGTGATCGGCGATCACATTGTTGGCGATACCAAGCAGCCACGGCAGGGCGACGTCATGCTCGGCGCGGTAGCGGCCTCGCCCGCGGAACGCACGAACGAACACCTCGGACGCCACGTCCTCCCCGGCCCCGTCTCCGATCCGTCGCACGACGTACCGCCGGACCGCCAGCCCGTGGCGCTCGTACAGCTCGGCGAACAGCGTGGGCTCGTCGACCGACCGCGTCAGCAACTCGGCGTCAGTTGAGTTGGGCTCCATGCCCCTACATCGTCCAGGAGGACGGAATCCCTCGCAGCATTCGGTCGGACCGGCCTTGGGGTTCCGGCTCAGAACCTTCTCCCGATCGTCGCCACCACCGTCGCTCAAGGCCACTACCTCAACGCTGCTACCGCCCAAGAACCCGTCGCCGTGCTCGGTGCCGCCGCCGCCCAGCTGCTCGGCATCGACCGCATCTACCCCGGCGAGCGGATCTGGGTCGGCGGCCAATGGTTCTACCTCGCCGGCATCCTCAAACCCGCGGTGCTCGCCTCCGCCATCGACACCTCCGTCCTGGTCGGCTACCCAGCGGCAGAGAAATACCTGGGGTTCGATGGCCACCCCTCCAGCATCTACCTGCGGGCGCAGAACGACCGGGTCAACGCCGTCGACAACCTCCTTGCCGCCACCGCCAATCCGGAAAACCCCAGCGAGGTCAACGTCAGCCAACCCTCCTCCGCCCTGGTCGCCCAAGCCGACGCCAAGAGCGCCCTCAACGGCCTGTTCCTCGACCTCGGCGCGACCAAAGGCCACATCCGCACCCAGTTCCTCTCCGAAGCCATCCTCCTCGGACTGCTCGGCGGCACCGTGGGCGTCGCCCTCGGCGCCGCATCCACGGTCGTCTACGCCCACACCAAACACTGGGCCACCGTCATCCCCACCGAAGCCTGGGCCGGCGGGATCGCCGCGTCCCTCATCATCGGGGCGGTCGCCGGTCTCATCCCCGCCCTACGAGCCGCACGCCTCTCACCCACCCAAGCCC
>JBOGYN010000340.1:0-2025 GCA_050696855.1 Solirubrobacteraceae bacterium
CGCCGCTGACGTCCGACTGGGGTGTACCCCAACCCCACAACACCTCCCACGGCATTTCCCGCTCTCCGTTTCTGAGCCTATTCGTGATTTAACACGCAGACGGGGCCGGCGCTCCTATTTGGGTGCGGCTCCGCTGAGGGGAGTTCATTGGTTCGTTGGGATGACGCTGTCGGCGTACCGTGAGGCGTGGTTGCGTTGTCGCTCGTTGGTGAGGTGGTAGGTCCAGTAGGCATCGAAGTCGTTGTTGGCGGTGATCGCGCGGAGTTTCAGGATCGCTTCGGCGCCGGGCAGTCCCCAGCGGGCGCCGGTGATGTCCATGCGGTCTTTGATGAGATGGCGGCAGGCGCCTTCGATGACGCCAGTCGCGATCGGCCAGCCGTTGGTCAGGGCGGTGGGGTAGTCGAGGTGGGGTGCCTTGTTGTGTAGGTAGTCGGCGGCGCGGTCGGCGTTCTTGCGCTTCTCGGGAGCGAGTTGGTGGTGGGTGGCTTTGCGGCGGATCGAGGCGGCGACGATCTTCGCTTTGCCGTCCAGGATCGCGAGCGCCTTCGCGTGCACCCAGGTCTCGGCGGCAGGGTCGCCCTCCTTGTGGAAGCACCAGGCCGCGCTCCACAGGTATTCCAGGACGTGCACAAGGTCAACCAGGATCGTGATTGTCAGTCCGCGCTGTTGTGCCTCGTGCGTGATTCGGTCGATCTGGTGGTTGTTTCCATCGACCAGGCAGACCCACGGCCGTTGATGTTGCGGGTCGCGGCGCTCGGCTTCTTGAAAGACCTCGGCGATCACGCTGGCGGCGTCGTTGACCACGCTCGCGCGCAGCCACTTGTTCGCCGCTTTGGGCGGCTTGAGCGTCTTGTCGTGGATCGGAGCGAGCACCTCCGCGCTGGTCCGCGGCGCGGGTGTGATGTCGTAGACGGCACCGACCTCCGCGATCCTTTTGCGGTTGGCCTTCTCGCCACGGGAGAGGCGTGTCTTGAGCTTCGGTTGCGCTCGCCGCGCGGCTCTCGCGGTCGTCTCGCGCAGCGCGTCCGGGCGCATCACGATTCCCTTCCCGTCGCAGGACAGGACCAGCACGTCCCCGCCCATGGGCGCGGTCGTGCGCTGCGCGTAGAAGCTCTCGCAATCGGCGGCGGCAGCAATCGCGAGCTGCTCGACCTGGCGTTTGCCCAGCCGCTGCCCACACGCGCGCTCGACAGCGGCCTGCGCGTCTTCGTAGGACCCGCGCGCGGCCTCCACCGCGCAGGAGCGCCTCAGCCCGTGCGAGTGTTTCTCGACCGGCAGGTTCAACACGCCGTCAGCCGGGCAGAGATTGCTGTGCGCCTTGGCGCGATACACGATCCGGCTGACCGCGACTTCGCCGAACACCGTGTGAAGTGACCGCGTGCGACCGCGCTCCACGCAGCCGCGCCGCGCGCCGTCAGACCCGACCGGCGCTCGCCCGACCGGCTGTTCGCGCATGGCGCGGAGATCGAGATGATCCTGAAAGACCTGACAGAACAGCTCGCGCGCGTCGAGCGTCAGCCGAGCCTCCAGCTCCCCATGCTCAAGCCCGGCAGCCTCCGGACCGTCCGCCCAAGCCAGCTGGCGCTCGAACAGCACCCGGGCACCCTCGAACGCGTCAGCCCTCGCTGCAACAGCGGCTTCACTCAGGCATGCACCCCCATGATCTGGCAGGACTTCACCACCCGCCGGGTAATCTCCTGGCGAAAGGGTGTCGAGATCGGCGGTCATCGCGGCCACCTCCGTGGCAGGCGTTGGACAACTAGCAACGCCGACCTTCGACACCCTTGCTACGTCTCCTCGCCCAGCCCGCCGGCCCCGCTCACGCGACCGGGACGCCCAACACCCCAGCACGCCGCATCACACCGGAAACTCGTCTCTCCCCTGACGAGAGCCGCACCCATATCCGATCCATATCACCGTCCCGGGCGCCGCACGGCCCCACCGCGCGCGGATCCGCGTGCACACGACGACGACCCTGCATCCTGATGACCGCGCTGTCCTCGACGGGATCCCCCTCACCTCGGT
>JBOGYN010000341.1:0-1973 GCA_050696855.1 Solirubrobacteraceae bacterium
GTGCTCGGCAGCGTCGCGCGGGCCGGGCGTGGCCAAGCGTGCGCCGGATCCGACAGCCGGCTCGGCAGCCTGACCAGCACTCCGAGCAGCTGATCGGCGGGCACCCGCGGCCAACCGCCACCGAACAGCGCGCCGGCCAGGCCACCCCACACCCAGACCGTCACCGCGACGCCGGTCACGGCGGCGAGCGCGGCCAGGAGGGCCGCGTCCGAGGGGCCGCTGTGCGGAGCGCCCTGGTTCATCGGTGTCGGAGTCCGGCCGTGAGGGTGGCCTGCATGCCGGTGTCGGTGTCGGTGAGAGATGCCTCGACGGACGAGCGGTAGTGCTGGACCACGAACGAGCGTGAGCCGACCCGCCACAGCGCCTGGCCGGCGGACAGCATCGAGATCAGCTCGCCCTCGCTGCGCGAGAGTCCCAGGAGCGAGCGGGTGAGCGGGACCTGGCTTTCGTCCTGGTGGTAGACGACCCGCGTCGACGCGTCGGCCACCAGGCCCTCGGCGATCCGCGCGGCCCGCGAGCCGGCGTCGCCGGCGGCGTGCAGATCAGCAAGCTTGTGCAGCACCACAAGGTTCATGACGCCGAACTGGCGCGCGAGCTTGAAGTTGGACTGAAACCACTCGCCCAGCCCGGTGTGCTGAACGATCTTCCAGGACTCGTCGGCCACGTTGATGAGTCGATCTCGTCCCGGGGATTCAGCCGTGCGGGCCAGCAGGGCGCTGATCCAAGCCGTCGCGCAGGCCATCAGGATCCCGACCGCGGGTGAGTCGCGGACGGCGTGCAGGTCGAGCACCAGGAGCTTGGCGTCGAGATCGAGGCCGGGCGTGGTGGGGCCGTCGAACATGCCCCGCAGGGGACCCTCGCACAGGTCCTGGAGCGCAAGCGCCGCCCGGCGGGCGTCGGCGGCCAGTCGCTCGGGACTGGTCTGCAGTCGCTGCGCCATCTCGGCCGAGGGCGAGAACAGGACGGTGGCGATCTCCGGCAGAGTCGGCTCGACAGCGCCGCGGGCCCGGACCGTCCGGAGTGCCTCGCGCAGCGCCCCGGCCTCGAGCTGAGAGAGCGGACCGCCGAGCGCAGTCACCGTCACCGCCCGGAGCAGCTCCAGCTGGGCGTGCTCTTCCGGGCGCGAGGCGAGCGGATTGAGCCGGACGCCGCCGCCCGGGACGAGCGAGATTGGGCGCACCCCGACCGCAGCGCATAGCGGTCCGTACTCGCGTTTGACATCGAGCACGAAGGCCCGGCGCCCGAACAGCAGCATCCGCCACAACAGCGTCTTGACCAGGGCGCTCTTGCCCTGGCCGAGCTTGCCGAGCACGATCACGTTGGGGTCATCGAGAATGCCTTCGCCGTACAGCAGCCAGGGGTCAAAGCAGAAGGCGCCGCCGCTGGAGTCGCGGCCCACGAACACCCCACGACCGCTCAAACCACCCGAAGTCACAAACGGGTAAATGGCCTGGGCATGCCGAGTGGTGCAGCGGTGTCCGGGGCGCTCGCTGGTCCGTAGGCTCATCGCAGGCCTCGGGCGAGCGGGAGCGTGAACGTGAACGCATCGCCCTGCTGTCCGTAGAGGCGGTGCAGTTCGAGGTGGGCGCGGGCAGCGAGGTCGAGCACCTCGCTACACGAGCGCCGCAGATCGTCGGGATCCCGCCCTGAGACAGTGACGAAGCCGCTGAGCCGGACCTCGCCGTGCCCGGCGGCGAGCTCGGCCTCGCGCCGAACGGGGGCGTCGCGGGCCTGGCGCTGACGCGCCGTCTCGGCCTGGCCGAAGCGCGCGCGCAGCTCGTGGTCGGCGCGATCGCGGGTCACCGCCGCCTCGATCTCGCGGGTCGAGCGCTGCGCGGCCAACGGCTCAAACGTGACCGCCACCGACCGGACGGCGCTCGAGTCGCCCAGCAGCGCGTCCATGAACAGCGGCGAGACCTCGACGCGGGGCCAGGCGCCGATCCAGTAGGTCGCGTGCACGGCACCGTCGCTGC
>JBOGYN010000342.1:0-2893 GCA_050696855.1 Solirubrobacteraceae bacterium
CACCAGCCCCGCGCTCGGCCTCCTCCTCCTCGCCGCGGGCACGATGCTGGCGCTGTCGGCAGCGGCGATTGCACCCGCCAAGCCGTTGCCGGCCGGCGTGTTCGCCGCCGCGGCGGTGCGGTTTGCTCTCGCTGGCATCTACGAACTGAGCTCGGCCGGCGTCTGGCGCGACGCTGCGGGCTTGATCGGTCTCGCGATCACCGCGATCGCCGGATACTGCGTCCTCGCCTTCGAACTGGAGGATCAGGGTCATCGCGGGTTGCTCCCGACCTTTCGCCGCGACCCCGGGACGCCCGAAGCTGCCGACCTCGGGCGGGAGCTGGAGCGAGGAGCTGGAGACCGGCGGTTGAGTTAGCGGCTTGCACAGGGCCCCCCGTCAGCCCGAGTCACCGCGCTCTGACGCTTGGCTGCGCTCGAGCACGCGCTCCCGTAGCCGAGCTGTCGACCCGGCCGCCGCCGCGCGGGCGGCGCGCTCGGCCTCGAGCGGCACGCCATGCCGCCGGGCCCAGTCCAGCAGTGACTGGCGCTCTTCGTCGCGACGAGATACGCGAATGAACAACCACGCCAGGAGCACCGTCGTCAGGATCACCTGTTCGAGCATCATGATTCCACCGGCCAGGCTCTGGTCAGACAGCGGCGACAGTCCCCGCGCCCGGTCGCTGACCCGGTAGACCGGGTAGAAGACCGTCTGGCCCCAGATCAGGACGTTGGCGAGCACTGCGCCCAGGAAGCGAACGAGCATCACGTAACCGAGCTCCCAGCCGCCGGCGAACCAGCGGGGCTTGGGCAGCGGCCCGATGAGCGCCAGCCACAGCAGCGCCCCGAACCACAGCATGCACGCGTGCTCAAGCGCGTGAACGAGATCGTGCTCGATCGCCAGCTGGTAGAAGAACGGCAAATGCCAGGCGTAGAGGTCGGCCGCCCACAGCGTCACGGCGACCAGCGGATGCGACAGTCTGCGCGTCGCGCTCGACGCGCGGGTGTGGAGCAGCGGCGCCAGCACGGGACCCGTGACCCCGAGGATGATGGCCAGTGAGGCGAGGTCGCCGATCACGACGTGCTGGACCATGTGGGCGGCCAGCACACTGTCGGCGAGGCCGTCGCACGGTGGCAGCTGGATCACGGCCACCGTTATCACTCCGGTGTAGAACGAGATCCGCCGCCAGGACGCCACCGGGCGACGCTCGCGTGTCAGCGTGCCGGTGCGGCGACGGTAGAGCATGACGTAGAGCAGCGCGGCCAGCAGCGGGGGCAGTACCTCGCCACCGTGCAGGCCCCCGATGCTCGCCAGCGCCGCCATCAGCCGCTCGTCGCCGGACGGACGGCGGCCTTCGCCTCCGCTTCCGCGCGTTCGCTCTCAGCTTCGGCGCGATCGGCGCCCTGGAGATCCCGGCACAGCCGCCGGACGAGGAAGAACAGCACCAACGGCACTACCCAGATGGCGATCCGGAAGATCGTGAGCTGAGTGTTGTAGGTCAGGCCCCACAGCACGTAGACCCGGTCGGCGGCGCCGAAGATGAAGACCAGGAACACCCAGCTGAGGAAGGCAACCCCGAACGCCGTGCGGCCCGGGGCGTCGCGGGGACGCTCGGCCAGGTTGTGCACGGTGTGATCGCGGGTCAGCCGGCGCTCGGCCCAGGGGATGGCGATCAACACGCCGAGCACGACCAGCGGGAACAGAATGCCGCCCCAGAACGGGTTCGGGATCACCGTGAAATGTCCAATCGTCACGTCGAAACTCGGCATCAGCCGCAAGGCGCCGATCAGCCAGCCGAGGTACCAGTCAGGCTGGGCTCCGTTGGTCCCCAGCCACGGCTCGAACGGCCCCCACTGCCAGATCGGGTTGATCTGCACCAAGCCGCCGAGCAGGAAGAGGATGCCCGTCACGAAGAACATCAGCCCCACCGAGCGCGGCAACTGGGCCGGGAACATCGGCGTGCCGATCACTCGCCGGTTGGTGTGGCGAGGGGTCTCCTTGAACTGGGTGTGATGACGAGCCGCCACGAGCGCTAGATGGACACCGATCAGGGTGGCCAGCAGCAGCGGGATCAGCAGCACGTGGGCGATGTACATGCGCGACCACAAGGACGGCGCTCCCGGGAACGGAGCCCCGAAGATCCCCAGCACCATCGGTCCCCCGATCACCGGGATCGAGAGGCCGACGCCGTACCCGATCGCTAGCCCCATGCCCGACAGCAGGTCATCGACCAGCGAATAGCCGAGGAAGCCCTCCAGGAGTCCGGTGAAGAGCAGCAGCAGGCCGATGAGCCAGGTCAGCTCGCGGGGCTTGCGAAACGCGCCGGTGAAGAACACCCGCATGAGGTGCATGACGATCGAGGCCATGAACACGTCAGCGGCCCAGTGGTGAGTCTGGCGGAGCAGCAGCCCCGCCTTGTAGGTCAGCGAGATGTCCAGCACCGACTTGTAGGCGTCACTCATCGTGCGCCCGTCCAGTTGTACGTACGCCCCGTGGTAGACGGTCTTGGCGGTGTCAGGGTGAAAGAACAGCGCCAGGTAGATCCCGGTGGCGATCAGGACCAGGAACGAGTACAGCGCCACTTCCCCGAGCAAGAAGGACCAGTGGTCGGGGAACAGATAGCGCAGACCCTTGCGCAGCAGCGGCGCCGAGGAGGTCCGTTCGTCGATGAAGCGGACGGGGTCCTGGAGAGGATCGCTCACGCCGACGGCCGCTCGCGCACGTTGAACCACGACGGTCCCACCCGGTCTGAGAAATTGCCGGCCGCCCGGAGGTACCCGGTCGGGTCGACGGTCAGGGGCAGCTGCGGGAGGGGGCGTCCGGCCGGGCCATAAGTCACCGTGCCGCCGGTGAACGGGTCAAAGGTGGAGTAGTGACACGGACAGACAAGCGCGTCGGCGGGCTCGACCACCGGAA
>JBOGYN010000343.1:0-9957 GCA_050696855.1 Solirubrobacteraceae bacterium
CCACGTCGAGACCGATCGGCTCAGCCACCGGCTCCAGGGCCGCGGCGGCGGCCAGCGCTTGCGGCAGCCAGTCGCGCACCCAGCCGGTCAGGACCTCGCGGTTGTGCTCACCGTGTTGGGCGTCGGCGAGCAGGAAGCGGCTCAGGGCGACCGTCCAGGTTCGCGCCCACTCCCACTCCTGGGTTTCCCCGCGCGCGAGGACCGGCGTCACCGTGTCCCCGTGCGCGGCGGCGGCTCGGGTTCCGAGCTCACGACGCACCAGCGTCGCCACCACCGGTTCGAAACAGAGGTTGGCCGCGAACAGGACCTCGGCCCAGTCCGGGGTCGCGGCCAGGGCCTCGAGGTAGCGGCGGGCCGGCTGCCAGGGCTCGTCCCGCAGGAAGGTTTCACGCGCACCGGCGATCGGGAAGTCCTGGCCCAGGCGCTGCTCGAGATCCATCGCGTAGAGCACGATCGCCTGCGCCGAGCGCTGCTTCATCGCCGCCTGCAGGCACACGCAGGTCGCGACCGTGTCCGACAGGCAGTCGCGGGCCGCGGTGGCCAGTGCGAACCACAGGCCGTGCTCGAGGAACGCGGGGACCTGGAGATAGCTACGCAGGAACTCGGCCCAGGACGGGTCGATGTCCTCGAGCAGGCCCTGCTCGGAGGCCGAGCGCACCGCGCTCTCGATCTGCTGCTCGACCGCCGCCCCGGCTTGGTAGAAGGGCCGCTCCCACTGCTCGCCGGGGTCGCGGAAGGCAAACCAGTCCGAGCTGCGCAGCGTCGTCGAGGCGTCGTTCCAGGTCCCGCGCCCGTCCTCGAAGTACAGCGGCCACCCTCGAGTCAGGTGGCGATGGATCGAGGGCTGGGTGTCGACAGTGACGTCCTCGTACAGGGTTGCGCGCCGGGCCGCGGGCTCAAACCACCCGAAGTCGCGCTCGGAGGCCTGGCGGCCCGCGGGCGGGTCGGCTTCGGCCTCGGTCTCGCCGGGGGCGTCGGCCGAGGTGGTGAACTTGTCCTGGAAGATCCGTCCCGGGTCGACGCCGCGTCCGGTCAGCATCGCCTCGGCGGCTTCGAGCATCGGCGGCGGGCCGCACATGTAGACGTCGGGGGCGGCGAACTCCTCGTCGACTACCTCGTGGACGAAGCGTCCCGTCACCGGGGTGAAGCGGAAGTCGGGCAGGCGCTCGCCCAGGGCCGCGATCTCGCTCGCCGCGAACAGGTCGCGCTCCTCGCGGGCGCCGTAGTAGAAGCGCACCGGGCGCTCGCACCCCTCGACGGCGAGCTGGCGCAGGACGCCGAGCACCGGGGCCATTCCCGAGCCGCCGGCGATCATCAGGATCGGCGCCTCGGAGCGCCGCAGATGAAAGGCGCCGTAGGGGCCTGACAGCCGCAGCTGAGAATGAGAATCAGAATCAATCTCATTTCCGAGGAGGCTCGAGAAACGGCCACCCGGGTAGCGCTTGACCATCAGCTCGATTTCATTCTCCCCAGGCAGGTTGGCGATCGAGAACGAGCGCCGGACGCCATCGGCGCCCGGCACATGGACGTCGACGTACTGTCCGGGCAGCCACGAGAAGTCCTCCGGCACCTCCAGCTTCAAGCCGACGATGTCGTGGGTCAGCTCGACCACTTCGCGCACCGTCGCCTCGACGTCCCGGATCGCGTGCTCGAGGCGGTAGTTCTCGGGGTCGAAGTGCAGCAGCTCGATCGTCAGGTCTGACTCGGGCAGCGCCCGGCACATGAGCACGTAGCCGTTGGCGCGCTCGGTGTCAGAGAGCGCGAAGTTCGAGTAGCGCTTCAGATCCGCACTGCCCTCGAGGAGGTAGCACTTGCAGGCCGAGCACTGTCCCTCGCGGCAGCCGTAGGCCAGGTTGTAGCCCGAGCGAAAGGCCGCGTCGAGCACCGTCTCCTCGGGGCCGCACTCGATCTCCTCGCCGAGCGGCTCAAAGCGGACGCGTGGACTCACAGCAACGCGTGGGCGAGCTCGAGCGGGACGGCCCCGCTCGTGGTCGGGGCGTCTGACCAATCGCCGCTGGGGAGCCCCAGCTCCCGCGCGACGCGGATGTTGGGACTCTGGAGCTTGAGGTGGTGAGCGCGAATGTCGCTCAGCGTCCACTGTCGGGGACCGTCGCCGTTGCGATGCAGGTGGGGCTGGCCGATCAGGGTCTCGCCGTCGGCGCGGACGAAACCGAGGTCCTGGATCACCTCCGAAGCCTCCCAGCCGTGGTAGCGGTCCAGATAGTTGCGGTCTCCGCTATAGCGGCCGGGATTGGACTCGTCCAGCCAGCGGCACTCCTTGGAGCAGTAGAACCGGGTCCGCGGCGGCTGGGGGGCGGGGGCGTGGGATCCGATTACCCGGTGCCGGCGGTCCTCCTCTGAGACACACAGCCCCTGGCAGGTCCAGCAGAAGGGGGGCGCCACGTTGATGAAGTCCAGGGGCAGGAAGCCGGAGGCCGGGTCGGTCCCCTGCCGGAACGCCTCCCAGAAGGATCCGTACTGCGAGTACCAGCCCGGGTAGTGGCGCTCAAACCACTCGAAGTCGCGCTCGTCGAGCGGGTCGAAGCGCCAGAAGGAGAGCGGCCAGGCGGCGAAGGCGAGGATCGCGTGGCGGTGGTGGATGCCGTTGACGATGCGCTCGCGGGCGCGCTCGAACATGTCGGGCGGGATATCCAGCCCGAGCTTGCCGAGCTTCATGATGTACGCCCGGTGCCAGTCATCGCGCACCCAGCGGTCCCACTTGTCCAAAAACGACTCGGGGTCAGACCGATCCTTGGAGAAGTATTCGATCACCACGGCCGAGAAGATGTCGATGAAGGCGTGGTTGATCCAGAACGCCTGCTGTAGGTCGCGCTCGATCAGCGGCGCGTTGTGGTCGTCCTGCAGGACCGTGAGCAGGGTCGCGTAGCCGTTTGAGATGTGACGCGCCTCGTCGGACTGGACCGACAGGTAGGTGGTGGGGAGGGTGAAGTCACCGTTGCGAGCGGCGACGTCCGGGGTGGCCACGAACACGACATTCGTGAACGCCGTCTCGGCTACCACCTGGAGCGTGAACGCGCACTGGATCGGATCGCCGACGATGAAGTGGGAGAGCATGTTCAGCCCCGGGTTGGTCAGCACCGAGCCCGAGAACGCCCTGGGGCCGAGATGCCAGCCGGCCGGATCGGGGACGTTCTTGGCGTACCACCGGGCCAGCGCCATCTGCATCCCGGTGTGGCGGATCTCGTCCACGAACTGGACGTGGTAGCCGTTGCGCAACTCGTTGTTGGGAACCGCGCTCATCAGCATTGACATGCAGCGCCCGGCCGCGACCTCGGCGTAGTTGGTGATGACGATGAACGGCTTGAGGATCTCCAGCCAGCGCTCGTGGGCCTGGTTGGGCATGTCGGCGCGCACGGCCGCGTCGTGGCCGCCGTACACGCGCTCATCCTTCTCGAGCTCCATCGGCAGGTATTCGCGCATGATGTGGCGCATCGGATCCTTGGCCTTGTTCGGAAACCGGTAGCGCGTCGGGTAGCGATCCGCGGGCTGGTGGTAGTCGGGCTCCCACCCGAGCTGGGCGATGCGCTCATGCGTCTGGGTGATGCTGCGGCGGCGGGGGGCGGGGCTCATCCTTGCTCGCAACGCTACTCCTGCGCCCAGAGGCGAATCTCCGCCCTCGGGCAACGTCTTGAGCAGCTCGGATTGTCACAATGTGACAATGAGCATCGAGCCGTGGCGAGCCGAGCCCCTCCCGGCGGAGACCGTTACCGCTGTCCGCGCCGAACTCGGCCGGCTCGTCGACACGATCATCGCCGCCGTCCGCGCCGAGAGCCCGGTCTACGGAGAAGTGTTGACCGCGCCCGAGGGGATGGGCATCCGACTGGGGATCGAACAGGCGATCCGCGCCTTCCTGGACGCCGTGGAGAGCGGCCGGCGGGTGGGTGGGTTCGAATCCGAGACTGACGAGCTCTGGCGCCGCCTCGGCGAGGCCGAGTTCCAGGCCGGACGCAGTCTCGACGATCTGCGCGCCGCCTTTCGCACCGGGACGCGCGCCGCCTGGCGGGGGGCAGCCGACCTCGCCTCCCGGGCCGGCGTCTCGGCTCCGATCGCGATTGCCCTGGCCGAGGCGATCTTCATCTACGGCGACGAGCTCGCCACCGATGTCGTCGAGGGCTATCTGCGGATGCAGTCCGACGAGGCCGGCGAGCGAGAGCGCCGCCGGCGCCGGGTCGCGCTGGCGCTGCTCGACCCCGACGGCCACGACCCCGAGGCCCTGGCGCGTGCGGCCGAACTCGCCCGCTGGCCGGTGCCGCGGACCCTGGCCGTGCTCGCGCTCGAGGCCGACAGTCCGCTGGCAGTCACGCGCCGGCTCGACGCCGACGTGCTGGCCGGCGCCGACGCAGAAGGCGCCTGGCTGATCGTCCCTGATCCCGACGGCCCGGGCCGGGCGGCGGCGCTGGCGCGGGCCGTGGGCGACGAATTGGCCGCGCTCGGGGCCACCGTCGCACCATCCGAGGCGCACCACTCACTGCGCTGGGCCCGCGCCGCGCTCGGACTGGCCCGCGACGGCGCACTCGCGAACCCCGGTCCTCTCCGCGTCAACGACCACCTGGGCACCGTCATCCTCCTCCAGGATCGTGACCTGGCCGCCGAGCTCATGCGCACTCGCCTGGCCGCGCTTGACGAGCTCCCGCCGGCCCAGCGAGCGCGACTGCTCGACACCCTCTCGGCCTGGCTGGCGCACCAGCGCCACACGCCGGCCGTCGCCGCCCAGCTCCACGTTCATCCGCAGACCGTCCGCTACCGGATGGCCAAGCTGCGCGAGCTCCTCGGAGAATCGCTCGACACCCCCGACGGCCGCTTCGAGCTCACCCTCGCGCTGCGGATCCGCCGAGCGGGGCCTAGCGGCGCTCGATCGGCGCCGCCCCCTGAATCTGGACGGCCACCCGCTCGTCGGGCAACCGCAGCGCGATCGCCAGGCAGTACGAGACCGCGGTGATGCCCAGGATGATCAGCGCCGCCCAGACCAGCGCCACGTCGCTGGTGCCGAAGACCGCGAGGTTCCCGGCGTGCATCGACTTGAGCGGGTAATTGCCCAGGTAGGAGATCAGGCACAGGCCGCCGAGCCATGGAACCAGGAACACCGCCGAGCGCAGGTCCAGGCGGGGCAGGCGCTCGCGTCCGAAGACCACGTTGAGGCCGTAGAGCACGAGCCCCGCGAGGATCGCCAGGTACAGCTTGTAGTTGGTGTCCCAGCCGGCCCAGTAGACGATCATGTTCGAGGAGAAGAAGGCCAGAAACGGGATGATATGACCGCCCGGGAGGCGGAACTTGCGCTCCATGTTGGGCATCTGCCGGCGCATCGCGGCCAGCACCAGCGGCCCGGCGCCGAACGAGAGCACGGTGGCGGAGGTGATGAACTCGACCAGCTTCTGCCAGGCGGGGAAGGGCAGGAAGAAGATCAGCCCGACGACGAAGGCCAGGATCAGCCCGGAGGTCGGCGCACCCTCCGAGCTGCAGCGCTCAAACGTGCTGGGGACGTTGCGGTTGCGCGCCATCGCGTGTGAGATCCGCGCGGTCACGGTCGTGTAGATCAATCCCGTGTCCCCGGGTGAGATGACCGCGTCGACATACAGCACGGTCGCCAGCCACGACAGCCCGATCAGTTTGGCGATCCCGGCCAGGGGGCCGAAGTCATTGCTGAAGCTGAGGTTGGTCCAGCCAGACGCGGCCAGCCCGGCCTTACCGCCGACCGGCGCCGCGCCGATGAACGCGACCTGGAGCAGCACGTAGATGAGCCCGCAGCCGAGGACCGAGCCGATGATCGCAAAGGGGATGTTGCGAGACGGGTTGTCGGTCTCCCCGGCGAGCTCGATCCCCTGCCGGAAGCCGAGGAACGAGAACGTGATTCCAGCCGTCGCGATCGCCTCGAAGATCCCGTGCACGCCGCCCGGGGCAAAGCCCCCGAAGTCCGAGAAGTTTCCGGCCCGGAACTTGGTCAGCAGAAAGGCGACGATCACCAGCACGATGATCACCAGCTTCCAGGTGACGATCGGGTTGTTGAGCTTGGCGAACCACCGGACGCCCCGGAAGTTGATCCACACGAAGAACGCCATCAGCAGCACCGCGACCAAGTACCCGAGTGGGAACGTGAGGACGGGGTTCTTGCCCGCCGCCGCGCTCAGGTGCGCGAGGCCGCCCACGTTGTTGGAGGCGTAGTTCAGCGCCGCCTCGACCTCGACCGGCGCGACGCTGGCCGCGGCCAGCCAGGTGATCCAGCCCATCACGAAGCTCGTCGCCGACCCGAACGAGTAATGCGGGAAGCGCGCCACGCCGCCGGAGACCGGGAACATCGGCCCGAGCTCGGCGTAGGTCAGCCCGATCAGCAGGATCATCACGGCGCCGATCCCCCACGAGAGAATCGCCGCGGGCCCGGCGATTCCCGCCGCCTTGAAGGCGCCGAACAGCCACCCCGAGCCGATCACCGAGCCGATGCCGGCGAACAGGAGGGCCGTGCGTCCGATGTCGCGGCGCAGCCCGCTCGAGGCATCCTCCGGGCTGAATGTCTGCGGCTGCTCTGCCGCTGTGGTGGCTGCCATCTTTCCTCCTTTGAAGCGCCTTACTGGTGACGACGCGTGGTCGCACCCGTGGAGCTACCTACCCACCACGGGCACGTTCAAAAGCACCTTTTGCTCAGCCACTGGGGCCGGCGCGGCGCGCCTACTCGGCCGACAGGGCTTCCATCTCGGCTGGGTCGAGCGGCAGGCAGACCGCGCAGAAGTCCTGGCCGAACGGCGTCAGGTGAATGCTGCGCTGGAGCGTCTTGGCCCGCGGGGCGCGGTGGATCGCCTCCATCACCTCGGGCTGGGCCTCGAGCACCTGGTAGGCGCCTGGTTGCAGCAGCGGCTCGCGCGAGAACCAGATCAGCCCGAGTCGCTCGAGGTTGTTCAGATAGGCGGGGACCCGATCGCGGTACCGGCAGCCGGCCTGGGCGCCGATCATGTTCAGTCCCGCTCCGACCAGCTGGGAGCCAACTCCGATCAAGCCCGTGGAGCGCACGTCGACCGACGGCTGGGAGCCGTCCACCACCATCAGCCTCAGGATACGTCCCTCGTCCGGGGCGAGCTCGGTGAGGATCCGGGCGTAGGCGGGATGCGCAGACTCCTCGGGGTCGATCTCGGCGGCGGCGCGCAAGAGCAGGGCGCCCTTGACCCGCAGGGCCACCGTCTCGGACACCCTGCCGTTGTCGACGCCGTGGTCGCGGGCGGGCATCAGCTCGCGCACGCGCGCGTCGAGCTCGGAGATCCCGAGCAGATCGCGGGCGAATTCGCGCAGCTCAGAGCCCAGCTCGGAGACGACCTGGGCGGCGAGCACGGGGTCAGCGGCCGCGCGGGCCAGCCGTGCGCTCGTCTGCACCGAGGCGCCCACGCTCCAGCGCGCGGCCCGCCACCACACTCCGGCGGCGATGCGCGCCAGCCCGGGGGCGTTGTCGCGCAGCTGGGCGTCGAAGCTTCGTTCGTCGCTCATGTCAGCGCGCCGGACTCACGGTCATCCGAAGATCGCCAGGTGGACGAGGCCGCCGGCCAGCCCGAGAACCGCTCCGTGCAGGAGCAACAGCCACTCGTCCTCCTCGGTGGCCGTGCGCAGCAGCTCAGCGAAGTCGCGGGGAGCCATGGTTCGGATCCGGTCGGTGATCAGCTTACGCATCGCCGTGCTCTGCGTCTCTGAGAAGGCGGGGTCGGTGAGTGGCGCCATCATGTGCTCGATCGGCTCGGTCGCGAACGACTGCCGGATCGACTCGTACTCGCGCGACCCGATGGCGACCCGCACCGCACCTCGGGCCGGGCCGGTGGCCCGATCGATGGCCGGGCGCATCGAGCGCTCGATCAGCGCCCGGGTGCGGTCTGACTGGGGCCCGGTAAGGAGCTCGGATCCGAACTCCGACACGGTCAGGATCTCGTCGGCGACGATCCCCGCGTAGACCGCGGCCACGTCGTGCTGGCGGCGGATGAACAGCCCGTGCACGCGCAGTGGACCCCAATGCTGGGGCTCGGCCGGTTCGTAGATCATCCACAGCGCGACCCAGTTGGTGACGTAGCCGACCCCTACGCCGAGGATCGGCAGCAGCCACCAGAAGGTGACGAAGTGGGTCAGCGCCGCCACCGGGATCCCGAGCAGAAAGCCGAAGAAGAAGCCGAAGTTCTGGATGAACTCGAGCTCGCGCCGGCCCATGTCCAAGAACACCCGGTTGGCCAGCTCGGGATCAAAGCGCTTGATCACCATCAGCTTGACATCGACGAGCTGGTCGATGTGCTCGCCGACCTCGACCGTGAGCTCGTGGACGATCTCAGGGAGCTGGTCCTGCACTCGCTTGTGGATCATCTCCTTGATCTGGCTCGGAAGATCCCGCCACAGCTCCGGCCGCTCACGCTCCATGATCCGCTCGACGATCCCGTGGATGTCGTCGCGGGTGGAGTCGACGATCTGCCGCGCGATCTGTTCGGGGTCGAGCTCCTGGAAGAACTCCTGGGGGGTGCCGATCTTGGAGATCCCGCTGTCGACGGCCAGGCTACCCATCTTCGCCGCCCGCGAGGGGACAATCCCCTGCCAGCCGATCCCGCCGATCATCACGCCGGGGATCTGCCTGACCTTGTACGGCAGCAGGCGTGAGATCGCGTGCAGCCACGGAGCCCGCACGCCCTTGAAATGCACGGGGTAAAAGAGCATCAGTACGCCCGTCCAGTTGGTGACGTAACCGATCACGCCGGTGGCGACCGGCACGGTGATCAAGGCGAGCGTGCTCTGGCTCACGGTGCGCGCAACCGTATATGACCACGATCCGGTGTATGCCCGGCCCGACGGTGTGCGGCCGCCGGGTAGGCTGGCCGCGATGACCTTCGTTGCGCTCGTCACCGGCGCGTCCAGCGGGATCGGCGAGGCGACCGCGCGCCGTCTCGCGCGTGAGCCCGACGCCCGCCTGATCCTCGTCGCGCGGCGCGAGGACCGCCTCGCCGCCCTCGCGGCCGAGCTGGGGAGCGCCACTGTGATCGCCACGGATCTGACCGACTCAGGCGCGCCCGCGCGGGTGCGCGAGATAGTGGAGCGAGAGCACGGCGGGGAGCTGCACATGCTCGTCAACAACGCGGGCGCCGCCTGGCGCGGGCGCTTCGCCGAGACCGGCTGGGCCCACGTCGAACGCCACATGCAGCTCGATTTCGAAGCTCCGGTCCGCCTCACCGAGGCGCTCTTGCCACTCCTGCGCACCACCGCGGCCCAGCGGGCGGCGTCGCTTCCGCCCGTCTCGATCGTCAACGTGGCCAGCACCGCGGGCCGCGTCTCACGACCCAACTCAGGGGCGTATTCGGCGGCCACGTTCGCCCTCGCCGGCTGGAGCGATGCCCTCTACGGCGAGGAGCGCGAGCACCGCGTCCACGTCGGCCTCGTGCTCCCGGGCTTTGTCCGCACGGAGGGCTTCCCGGCCGCCGAGCTGTTGGCCAGGCCGGCGACGCGCTGGCTGGTCTCAAGTCCGGAGGGGGTCGCGGAGGCGATCATGGAAGCCGGGCCCGGCGGCCGGGCCGAGCGCTACGTCCCCCGGTATTACTGGCTCGCCGCCGCGCTGCGCATCCTCGCGCCGCGCCTGCTCCGCCGCGCCACCGCGGGAGGTGGGCTGGCCACCGCCACCAAGGCCGGAGATTGAGCGCTCGCGGGTTACCTACGCCCCCGTAGTCATCTAAGCTACGGTGGCGTAACTAACAGACGAGGAGCGAGC
Source organism: Solirubrobacteraceae bacterium (assembly GCA_050696855.1). Lineage (GTDB taxonomy): Bacteria > Actinomycetota > Thermoleophilia > Solirubrobacterales > Solirubrobacteraceae > Palsa-465. The sequence goes on from JBOGYN010000343.1 coordinate 9,731, forward strand.
CGAGATGATCGAACACGTCCGTCGGGTGGCGGTCCTGGGCGGGAACCGCATCCCCTTCGCCCGCCAGAACGGCCCCTACGCCCGGGCCTCCAACCAGGACATGCTGACGGTGGCCCTCGACGCCGTGACCTAGCGCTTTGGCCTCGAGGGCGAGACGCTCGGCGAGGTCGCGGCCGGCGCCGTGCTCAAGCACAGTCGCGATTTCAACTTGACGCGCGAGACGGTTC
>JBOGYN010000344.1:0-3206 GCA_050696855.1 Solirubrobacteraceae bacterium
TGCGCTGGGGAACCGAGGAGCAAAAGCAGCGATACCTGCCCAAGCTCTGCTCCGGCGGGTGGCTTGGCTGCTTCGGGCTGACCGAGCCGGACACCGGCTCGGACGCCGCCAACCAGAAGACGCGGGCCAAGCGCACCGACAATGGCTGGGTCATCAACGGCGGCAAGATGTGGATCTCGCTCGGCAACCACGCCAAGGTGGCGATGATCTTTGCCCAGACCGATACCGATCTGGACCCAGCCACCCAGCACCGGGGACTGGCCTGTTTCCTGGTCGAGACCGAGGGCAACGACGGCTATCAGCCCCAAGAGATCCATCACAAGTTGGGCCTGCGCGGTTCCGATACCGCGTCAATCTCGCTCAGTGACTGCGAGGTACCCGCCGGCGCGATGCTGGGCGAGGTCGGTGACGGCTTCAAGATCGCCATGACCTCTCTGGACTCGGGCCGCTACAGCGTCGCCGCCGGATGCGTAGGCATCTGTGAAGGCTGTGTAGAGGCGTCGGTCAAGTACGCCAAGGAGCGCGTGCAGTTCGGGCGTCCGATCGCGAGCTTTCAGCTCGTGCAGGCGATGCTCGCCGACATGAAGGTCGAGACCGATGCCGCCCGCATGCTCGTCTACCGAGCGGGTTACCTCAAGGACGCCGGCAGGCCGAGCACGACCGAGACCTCGATCGCCAAGCTGTACGCGACCGAGGCGGCCGTCAAGTGTGCGAACACGGCGATCCAGGTCCACGGCGGCTCCGGCTACGTCGATGACCACCCGGTCGAGCGCTACTTCCGCGACGTCCGCGTGACCACGCTGTACGAGGGCACCTCTCAGATCCAGAAGCTGATCATCGGCCGCGCGCTAACCGGCATCAACGCGCTCGTGCCGTCCTAGCCCGAGTGGCGGCGAGCAGCGAGCCGGTGACGGCGCAGGCGCCGGGGGTGATCGGCGTCGCCGGCGCCGGAACGATGGGGGCCGGAATCGCCCAGCTCGCCTGCCTGGCGGGGGCCCGGACGCTCCTGCACGACCCCGATGGCGACGCCCTGGAACGTGGTCTGGATCGGATCCGGCGCCAGCTCAAGCGCGGAGTGCAACGCGGACGCTGGAGCCAGGAGCAGGCCACGGCCGCCGCCCAGGCTTTGCACGGTGCGCCGCAGATCGAAGACCTGGCGCCCTGCGAGCTGGTCATCGAAGCCGCCCCGGAGCGGCTCGAGATCAAGCGGGAGCTGTTCGAGCGCTTGGAGGCGGTTGTCTCGAGCGATTGCGTACTGGCCAGCAACACCTCGTCGCTGTTGGTCACCGCGCTGGCCGGCGCGACTGAGAATCCCGGCCGGGTGGTGGGTATGCACTTCTTCAACCCACCGCCGGTCATGCGCCTGCTCGAGGTCGTAGCCGGCATGGAGTCCTCAGAGCCCGCCCTGACGGTCGCCCGGTCAGCCGGGGCGGCGATGGGCAAGCACGTGATCGTCGCCGCCGACGGGCCCGGGTTCATCGTCAATCGCTGCAACCGCCCCTTCGGCCTCGAGGCGCTCGGGCTGCTCGCCGAGCAAGCGGCCACGATCCCCGAGATCGATCGTGTCTGCCGGCAGGGCGGCGGCTTTCGCATGGGTCCGTTCGAGCTGATGGATCTGGTGGGCGTCGACGTCGGTCTCGACGTGTCCCGGTCCTTCTACGAGCAGAGCTTTGGCGAGCCACGCTGGCGGCCGTCCCCGATCACGGTCAAGACGGTCGCGGCCGGCCGGCTGGGGCGCAAGTCGGGCCGCGGCTACTACGAGTACCCCGAGGACGGCGAGCACCGGCCCTCCGATCCGGAGCCGCCCGCGGTGGGTGGCGGCGACGGGCTGGTGGTGATCGCCGGGGACTCGATGCTCGCCGCCGAGCTGCGAGCGGGTGCGGCTGACGCGGGCTGGGCGGTCGCCGATGCGGTCGAGGCCGAGGGGCTGGCGAGCCCGTTCTTGATCCTCGACGTGACCGGCCTCGAAGAGCCCGAGGCGCCACTGCAGGGCGCGCCCCAGGCCGTCGTTGTGGCCGCCGGCTCACTCGCCGCGCTGGACCCGGGCGGCTCGGCGATCGGCTTTCACGCCCTCCCGCCGCTGGCCGGATCGCGCCTCGTCGAGCTGACCCGCGGGCCGGACTCGAGCGACGCCGCGGCGGCGGCCAGTGAGCGCTTCTTCGCCACCCTGGGCAAGCACACCCTGTGGGTTGGTGACGCACCGGGACTCGTCCTGGGCCGAATCGTCTGCCAGGTCGTCAACGAGGCCGCCTTTGCGCTCGGCGAGAGCCTGGGCAGCGCCGAGGACATCGACGCCGGCATGGTCCACGGCCTCAACTACCCCCGCGGCATCCTCGCCTGGGCCGACGCGATCGGGCTTGACCACGTCCTGACCGTCCTCGACGCCCTCAATCTCGAGCGCGGCGAGGAGCGCTACCGCGCCGCCCCCCTACTACGCCGGCTGGTCTGGTCAGGACGCTTGGGACAGCAGACCGGGGCCGGCTTCTTCACCTACGATCCGGAGCTGAACCCGTGAGAGCAGTCACCTTCCAGGCCCCGCACGAGGTGCGCCTCGATGATCGCCCCGAGCCCACGCTCGAATCCCGTCACGACGCTGTGGTCACGATCGAGGCCAGCGGGATCTGCGGCTCAGATCTGCACATCTACCACGGGCGCGTGAAGATGCAGCCCGGCTTCACGATCGGGCACGAGTTCGTCGGCACCGTCAAGGAAGTGGGCGAGGATGTAACCGGAGTCGTGCCCGGTGACCGCGTGCTGGGTTGCTACCACAGCGCCTGCGGCACGTGCTTCTTCTGCATGCGCGGTGCCTACCACAAGTGCGATCGCGCCCGGGTGTTCGGCCACGGCGAGCTGCTCGGATCGCTGCAGGGGACCCAGGCCGACGCAGCCCTGGTGCCGATGGCCGACATGACGCTGCGCCGCGTCCCCGACTCGGTGGGCAACGACGTGGCCCTGTTCGCCGGTGACGTGATGGGCACCGGTTACCACGCGGTCGTCGAGAGTGGCGTTGGCGCTGGGGACAGTGTCGCCGTGCTCGGGCTGGGTCCCGTGGGCTTGTGCGCCGTCCAGGTCGCGATCGCCAGCGGCGCCGGCCCGGTGATCGCCGTCGATTCGGTGCCCGATCGCCTCGAGGTGGCGCGCGGACTCGGGGCCGTACCCGTCCACTTGACCGAGGAGAAGGCGCGCGACGTCGCGCGCTCGATGAC
>JBOGYN010000345.1:0-8808 GCA_050696855.1 Solirubrobacteraceae bacterium
CCGACGTAGCAGTCGATGAGGTGGGCGCGGGCCCCGATGATGGCGGGACCCCGGACGGCCGAGCGCTCGAGCCGGGCCCCGGGTTCGACGATCACTCGGCCGTCAATCCGGGAGTCGATCAGCTCACCCTCGACGCCGCTCTCCACCGTCTCGAGTACGAGCCGGTTGGCGGCCAGCATGTCCTCGAGCCGCCCGGTGTCCTTCCACCAGCCGTTGACGACGTGGGGTTCGACACGCGCGCCCCCGTCGAGCAGGTATTGAATGGCGTCGGTGATCTCGAGCTCGCCGCGCCGCGATGGCTCGATCGCTCGAGCGGCGTTGTGGATCGCGGGCGTGAACATGTACACCCCCACCAGGGCCAGATCGGTCTTGGGCTCGGCCGGCTTCTCGACCAGGCGGATGACGGCGCCGTTCTGGAGCTCGGCCACGCCGTACTGCTCGGGATCGGGCACCGGGGTGAGGAGGATCAGGGCGTCGGGCTGGCTGGCCTGGAAGGCCGCCACCAGATCCTGAATTCCACCCTGGAGCAGGTTGTCGCCCAGGTACATCACGAAGGGTGAGTCGCCCAGGAACGGCTCGGCGGTGAGGACGGCGTGGGCGAGCCCGGCGGGCTCGCCCTGCACGATGTAGGTGATCTGCACTCCGAAGCGCTCGCCGTTGCCGGCCGCGGACTGGATCTCGCCTCCGGTCTCGGGGGCGATGATGATCCCGACCTCTTTGATTCCGGCCCTGGCCATCGCCTCGATGCCATAGAAGAGCACGGGCTTGTTGGCCACCGGAACCAGCTGCTTGGCGCTGGTGTGGGTGATGGGCCGCAGCCGCGTTCCCTTGCCTCCGGACAGGATGAGTCCCTTGAGCTCGCGCATGACGCGGCCGAGCCTAGCGGGATGCGCGCAGGGTGGCGAGTCGCCCCGAGGCTCTCAGTAGGTGCCGCCGAGCTTTCGGTGGTCCCAGCTCGTGGTCCGCTCGGGGACGAACTGGAGAGCCACGCGCTTGGCTGCCTGGGCCGCCGCCGCGGCGTCGGTCTCAGATGTCACCGCACCCCCGCCGTAGCGGGCGAGCAGCTCCGCTCCGAGCTGCCCCACCACCTCGAGCTCGCGATGAAGCGCGACCCGAGCCTCGATCATCACGCCGCGCAGCTGGTCATAGGTGTCGCCGGACTCGATCGCCACGGTCGCCCGCGGGTCACGCTCGAGGTTGCGGATCTTCTGAGACTTGGCGTAGGTCCAGGCCCAGAGCTCGCCGTTGCGGACCACGTACCAGAGCGGCATCAGATGCGGCCAGCCGCGAGGGCCATTGGTCGCGCAGATGAGTACCCGCTGTTGGTTGAGAAACTCGGTCTGCTCGGCGTCAGTCAGCTGAATCTGGTCACGCCGGCTCATCGGCAGGACCCCGGGCCGCTTAGCGCGAGACGAGGCTGGCGCCGGCGCCAACCGCCTCGGCCGCCGCCCGAACGGCAGCGCGCGCGTCCTCGGGAGCGAGCACGACGGCGTCGCCGGCTTCCTTGAGCGTCTGGCGCACGAGCCAGTCCACGCCGGCGAAGCCCAGCTCGACGATGATCGCTCCGTCCTCGAGCTCAGCCACGACACCGCGCTCCTCGCGCGCCCAGCGGGCCCGCTCGGGTGACACCCAGACCTGAGCCCGGCGCGAGGCGGGGACCTCGCCGGTACGAGGCCAGCCGTCGACGTCGGCCGCCGGATCGACGTCGGGCCGGTTCTCGAAGCCCTGGTCGGTGACCGTGGCCGACTTGATCCGATCCAGGCGGAAGTGGCGGACGCTGTCCCGGGTGGGATCGAAGCTGGCCAGGTACCAGCCCTCGCGGCCGTTGATCAGCGCGTAGGGCTCAACCAGGCGGCTGGAGAACTCATTCTCGTTCTCCTTGTAGTACTCGAAGGAGAGCAGGCGGCGCCGCGAGATCGCTCGTGACACCTCGACGACGATCTCGGCGTCGTCCCCGCCGGGAGGGGCGAACTGCAGGCCCTCGTGGACGGGGTCCTCGCCCAGGGCCGCCACCACCTTCTTACGCACCGAGGTGAGCGAGCCCGCGGGGATGTGCTCGCCGATCAGGTCGATGGCCGCGACCAGCGCCTTGGCCTCCACGGGAAGGAGCCGGGCCGGCCGGGCGAAGGCGTCGCCGTAGGGCTCGGGGTCGACCTCGATCGTGCCGTCGCTGTGGATCTCGGCGTAGAGGACGTAGGTCCCGGCGCCGAAGTTGACCACGTTGAGCACCGAGATGTCCTCGCGCAGTTCCTGCTCGGAAACCTTCAGCGCGGTGCAGATCTCCGCCGAGCTCAGCAACCGCCCGGCGCGCCCGGCGTCGATCAGGATGCTGGCCAGGGTGACCAGGCGCGCAAAGCGCTCGGGTCGGATCGCAGCGTCAGGCCGGCTGCCACCGAGCTCGTTGGGATCGGGCACTTCGCTGGGACGGCGTCCGTTGGAATCGGGCTCGTCGCTGGCTGGCGCCGGGATCGGCTCGGCGATCTCAGCCTCGCCGCGATGGCGATCGATCAGCACGCCAATTCGCTCGCGTAGCTCGCTGACCAGCTCCGGGGGACCGACAATGCGGGCGTTCTCTCCCAGCCCGAGCACCCAGGCGATCAGCTGGCGGGAGTTGGCGTATTGGGTCACCAACAGGCGATCCCCGGGATCTCCGTCGTCGCCGGCGGGCAGCACCTCCCCGTACCGCCCGAAATGGCGGTCGATCTGCCAGGCGATCCGCTGCCCGATCCAGACCTCGGCGGTGCCGACCGGCTCGCCGAACTGCCAGTCGATCCGGTTGGCGTAGGCGCGCGGGTCAAAGTTGGCCGGTCGCTGAAAGTCGTGCTCGGCCTTGGTCGCGTATCCGACCTTGCCGCGGATCCGGGAGAGGCGGAAGACGCGGATCGCGCTGCGCTCGTGCGAGCGTCCGACGACGTAGAACTGGCCGCCCTGGTAGAGCAGCTGATAAGGGTCCACCCGCCGCGCTCCGACCTCGTCGCGCTCCATCGTGTGGTAGTCGAAGAGGATCGTCTTGCGACGGAAGATCGCCGTCTCGATCTTGGCCAGGCGCTGGCTGACGTCATGTCCACCGGCTGAGCCGGTGATCCCGAGCGCGATCGTGCTCTGCTCGGGCGCGGCCAAGGGGCTCGGCCGGCCCCACGAGATCTGCTGGAGCGCGAGGCGCAGCGGCTCGGCGTAGGCGAACTCGCCGTCCAGGAGCGCCAGCGCGGTCTGGAGGGCAGCCAACTCGGTGTCCGAGAACGCGATCGCCGGGAGGTGGAAGTTCTCCGGGGGCAGGGAGTAGTTCTCCTGCTCGACCAGCCCGTCGATTGGCTTCTCGACGTTCAGAACGATCCCCAGCGCCTCGAGCTCGGAGCGGTCGGCGTAGAAGCGGCGGGCGAAGGCGTCCTCGTTCATGACGCTGTAACCCTCGACGTCGCGGCGGATCTCGGGGGCCGTCACAGGTCGCCGCTCGGCCATCAGATAGGAGATCAGCGACAGCTGCCGGATCAGCTTTTCGGTGTCTTTGGCCATCCTCGGTCAACTCTAGTCGCGGACCGGGACCAGCGAATCGGGTGGCCGCTTCGCCTACGCAATTTGCGCATATTTGGACCGCATCGTTACCGAACTGACACGCCCGCCAGCGTTTGCTCGAGGCCTCGATCGCGCTCGAGCGCGCCGACGGCCGAGGTGAGGCGCGAAACCCGCCCATATGGCTGGTAACTACACACGTCTCCCGTCGCCACCGTGGGCGGCCTGCCTGCCGGGGGCCGGTGGCCCAGATCAGGCGGCGCGGGGGTCAGGCAGCGCGGCGCTCGCGCTCGACGGCCGGCCCGAAGTAGGCCCCCCCGCCGATGCTCTTGTCATAGACCGACCAGTGCTCGCCGGATGGGAGCGCCTTCTCGAGTCGGTCAAAGCTGCCCAAGCGGCCACCGAGGTTGTCGATCATGTGCACGAGCGTCGCCTCGCGCGTGCACGGGACCACCGGGCTGCCGTGCTCGAGCGTGCCGTGGTGGCTGAGGATGATGTGCAGCACAGCCTGCGAGATGTCGGCCGGGAAGCCCTGGAGATCCTCGATTGTGCGGCGCACGCGGTAGTAACCGAGCGGGATCTCGCCGTAGAGACGGCCGTAGTCAGACATCTCGATCGCCTCTCCGCACATCTCGTAGGCCTCGAGCTTGCCGATGTCGTGCAGGAGTGCCCCGGTGACGGCCACATCACGGTCGATCCCGGGAAACGTAGCCGAGGTCGCGCTCACCGCCTGCGCCACGGTCAGCGAGTGCTCGAGCAGCCCATGGCGGAAGGCCTGGTGGTAGCGCTTGGCGGCCGGCGCGTCGCGAAACAGCGGCCACAAGGTCGAGTCGGCTCCGAACAACCGGTCCAGCAGGCGTCGGAGATGGGGGTTGCGAACCGTCGCCACCAGCTCGCGGAGGTCGGCCTCCATCTGGGCGGCGGACCGGGCAGGCCCGTCGATCAGCTCGGTCGGGTCGTGCTCGTCCTCGCCCGCGGCGCGGACCGCTTCCAGCGCGAGCTGGGGGCCGAAGCGCTCGTGCACGGAGAAGCGCCCGCTGACCCACACGGGGGTGCCGACCGTGCACAGCTCACGGGTCGGCCCGAGGTCATCGCGGACGATCGCGCTCAGATTGCCGGTCCGGTCGCCCAGGGTGAGCTTCAGATACTCGCCACCCTCGCGGCGCTGGCGCAGTTCGGCCCCGCGCACCAGGAGGACCTGCGCAAAGATATCGCCGTCTTGGAGCTCCCGCACCTGCATGGCAGCGAAGATAGAGTGGGCGTCGGACGTCAGAAAATGCCGGAAACTGCACTTGTTACGGGTGGAACGGGAGGGCTTGGGGTCGCCGTGAGCGCCCGATTGCTCGCTGACGGCTGGCGGGTCGTGGTCCCGTGGGTGGCCGAGCGCGAGGTCGAACGGGTCACCCCTCACGAGCGTCTCGAGCTCGTCCAGGCCGACCTGTTTGACCCCGAGCAGGCCGCTGCGATCGTCGCCCGCGCCGCCGGCCGCGCCGACGCTCCCCTGCGTGGCGTGGTCAACCTCGTCGGCGGCTTCGACGCTCCCGGCCGAGTCCACGAGGTCCCGGTCGAGCGCTTCGAGGAGCAATTTCGCCTCAATCTGCGCCCCACCTATCTCGTCACCCAGGCGGCCCTGGGACCGATGACAGCCGGATCCGGCGGGGCGATCGTGTGCGTCGGCACGCGCGCGGCGCTCGAGCCGTTCGCTGGGGCCGCGGGTTACGTGGCGTCCAAGGCGGCCGTGCTCGCCTTCGTCCGAGCGCTTGCGGTCGAGTACCGCGACCAGGGGGTGCGCGCCAACGCGATCCTGCCCAGCGTGATCGACACGCCGGCCAACCGCCAGTCGATGCCCGACGCCGACCACGACCGGTGGGTCAAGCCGGCCGAGATCGCGGGAGTGATCGCGCATCTGGTCTCGACCGACTCGGCGCCCATCAGCGGCGCGCTGATTCCGGTCTACGGCCGGGCCTGAACCCGCCGCGCTGCGACCACTCTTGGGCTGGCCTGAACCCGCCGCGCTGAGTCCACTCACGGGCAGCCCGAGGCCCCTCGGTGAGAGCGCTCACACGGTCGTCGGGCACGCCCTTTAGGATGTTCCGCAAATGGACTGTCAGTGGGTTAGGGCCGACCCGAATGCGGACTGCGACGGGCTGTGATCCAGCCGCTGTTCGAGCATCGTCCCACGCTGGCCGGCTGCGAGACCCGGGTGCTCGAGCTCGAGGGCGACGGTCAACCAATCGTCCTCTTTCACGGCTACGCCGACAGCGCTGACACCTGGCGCCAGACCTTGGATCTGCTCGCCCGCCAGGGGCGCCGGGCCGTCGCCTTCGACCTGCCCGGCTTCGGCGCCGCCGATTCCCTCGCCCCCGAGCCGATCCTCCCTCAGCTCGACGAGTTCGCGATCGCGGCGGTGCGCTACGCCGCCGGTCGCGCCCGGACGCCGGTGATCGCGGTGGGCAATTCGCTCGGCGGCTGCATCGCGCTGCGCCTGGCCGAGCGCCACGGCCACCGCCTGGCCGGGGTGGTCGGGGTGGCGCCGGCCGGACTGGAGATGTCGCGGCTGCTGTACCTCGTCCAACGCGACCCGATCCTTCGCTCGCTGGTCGCGCTGCCGACCCCGGTCCCGGCCTTCGTGCTGCGCTCGGCGGTCGCCCGCCTGTACCGCCGGCTCGCCTTTGCCGCCCCGGAGGCGATCGATCCGGCGGTGATCTCGAGCTTCACCTACCACCATCGCCGTCGCGCCCGGGTGGCGGAGTACCTCGATACCGCCCACCGTCTTCTCCCTGAGCTGCGCCAGCCCTTCGCCCTGGAGCGGATCGCCGTTCCGGTGCTGCTGATCTGGGGCGACCGCGATCGGCTCGTGTTCGCGCGGGGAGCCAGCCGTGTCCTCGACGTCGTGCCCGGCGCGCGCCTGGAGCTGCTGGAGGGGGTCGGGCACTGCCCCCAGGTCGAGGCCGCCTCGCGCTTCACCGAGCTCTTGCTCGAGTTCGGCGCCGAGCGCGAACTCGCCGCCTAGCCGGGCTGAGAGCGGACCGGCTAGAGCCCGACCGGGTGGCGGACCGAGAAGCTGCTCAACGACTCGGTGGCGGAGCGATTTGACCACCGGGACCCGGTCTCGGCCAGGGCGACGGTGTCAAAACGCAGCCCGGCCACGTACATGAACGTGTGCCCGGCGTTGGCGAAGACCGTGATCCACTTGCCCGCCCCGGCCGCCCCCCAGTTCTCCAGAGCGCCCGAGACGACGGTGTGATCGAGCAGGCGAGCGGCGGCGAACACGTAACTGATCGAGCCCGAGCAGTCATACGCCGTGTCCTCGTAGGTCGCGTGACCGCCGCCGTAGCGGTAGGGCAAGCGTGCGATCGAGTTGCCCGCCGCGATCACCTCCTGGACCGCGGCGGGTGCGCCGATCGGGGCGACCGCTAGTCCACCCGCGGTCAGCGTGGCCTGGTTGGTGCTGGCGGTCATCCCGCTCTGGGCGAGCTGCTGGCGGATCTGCGTGTCGGAGTACGGCTGGGGTAGCGAGCGGCTGGGCGGGCCGACGCTGACGCCGGCCTGGGTGCCCGGTGGCGGCGCGGCGGCCGCGGCGGCCCCGGCCACCGGCTGGATCGCCTGCGGGTGCGACTGGGGCACGTTCGGGCTGGGGCGGGCGGCGGTGGAGGTGGTGGGCCCAGGCGTCGGGCCCGAATCGGGGCTCGCCGTCTGCGCGCCGCACCCGGCAGCGGCCACGCCGATCAGCACGCTGACCAGCACGCCGATCAGCACGATGATCTCAGACCGGCCTCGTCGCACGCCTCGAGTATCGCCCAAACCCGCCCGCCCGCGCGGCGCTTCAGCGCGCCGGACAACGGACCCGGCGGTCAGTCCTCGAGTTGCCCGGCGTAGAGCGCGAACACCGCTCCTTGCGGATCCTGGGCGATGGCGATGTGGGCGATGCCGATGTCGGTATTGCCGATCAGCACCCCGCCGCCGTGCTCGGAAACCTGGCTGAGGGTGCCGTCCATGTCTTCGGTGGCGAAGTAGACCAGCCAGACGGGCGGGGCGTCCTCGGGCATCGGTGGACGGATCCCGCCGTTGGTGTGGTCAGCCGCCGTCTTGACCACCAGGTAGGGCATGTCGCCCTCCATCGGCGAACTCGTCCAGCCGAGCAGATCGCCGTAGAACTTGGCCGCCGCATTGATATCGGGCGTCCCGAGCTCGTTCCAGCACAGCGCCCCGGGCGCGTTGACCAAGCCGGCGCCGATGTTCTGTTTGGCCTCCCAGACCTCGAAGTAGGCCCCCTGTGGGTCCTGGATAACGCCCATCCGGCCAGCCTCCATGACATCGAAGGCATCGGCGTGCACGGTCGCGCCGAGCTCCCGAGCCTTGGCCAGCGTGGCGTCTGCGCTCTCCACGGTGATGTAGGAGTTCCAGGCCGGTGGTGCGCCCGCCTCACGCTGCTGCGGGGGCTGGGGAGAGATGGCCGCCACGGACTTGCCACCCAGCAACGCCATCGAGTAGTAGGCGCCGTCGCCGATCGGACTGTCGTCGTAGTCCCATCCGAACAGCGCGGAGTAGAAGGTCTTGGCGGCCTCCTGATCGGTCGTGGAGAGGTCGGTCCAGCTGAAGGTGCCTGGTGTGTAGCTCGTTCGCTCGCCCATGATGGCGACGCTACCACCGCCGGGCGACTGCGGATAGTCCCCGGCCATAGACTTTTTCCGGTGATCAACCTCCGCGATGTCCCCGTCCGCGAAGTCGCCGAGGGCGACATCGCCTTCTCGCGCCAGATGTTCGGCGCGGCGGCGGGAACGGCTCAGATCGGCGCTAGCCGCTACGTGGTGCCGCCGCGGGCGCGCCAGATGCCAGTGCACGTCCACGGCGATGAGGAGGAGATCTTCTTCGTGCTGGCGGGCGGCGGTGTCAGCTGGGAGCGAGACGGGGCGTGTGCGGTCGGCCCCGGCGACGCGATCGTCCAGCGGCCGCGCCGGCAGCCGCACACCTTCCTGGCCGGCCCCGACGGTCTCGAACTGGTTGCGTTTGGTAGCGGAAGCGAGACCGGCGTCACCTACCTCCCGCGCGCGGGAGTGATGTGGTGCGGGCCGCGCTGGGTCCCAGTGGATTCACCGCACCCGTTCAAGGCTGAGGGTGAGGCGGGCCCGCTCGAGCACCCCGAGCCGGGTGCGCGCCCGGCCAACGTCGCCGCCCTGGCCGACGTCGACCCGGATGCCTTTCCGGCGGCCGAAGTTCGTGGGCTCGGGGCGGCCGCGGGCGCGGCCCGGGCCGGGCTCAACCACGTCCGGTTGGCGCCGCGTGCAAGCGGCGCAC
>JBOGYN010000346.1:0-10810 GCA_050696855.1 Solirubrobacteraceae bacterium
AGGATGCCCCGGTCGCGGCCGCGGCGGCGGCCGCGGGTGCTGGTGAATCGGTCCCCGCGTCGCCCCGCCGGCGCTGGCCGGCCCGCCGGCGACCGACCGATGACGCGCCGCCGGTGCTCGAGTTGCGCCACGTCTGGCAGGAGCTGACGGCCGGGCCGGTGATCCTCCGTGACGTCTCACTGGCCCTGGCAGCGGGGGAGCGGGTCGCGCTGATGGGACGAAACGGCGCCGGCAAGTCAACCCTGCTGCGCCACGCCGCCGGGCTGGTGAACCCGACCAGAGGTGAGGTGCGCGCCGGCGGGCGGGTCGCCCTCCTGCTCCAGAACCCCAACGACTATCTGGTTCACGAGCTGGTCGCCGCCGAAGCGTCGGCCGCGGCCCTGGCCCGGGTCGGGCTGGACCCGGCCGTGTTCGGCCAGCGCCATCCGCGTGAGCTCTCGGGGGGCGAACGCCAGCGGCTCGCGCTGGCCATCGTCCTGGGTGACAAGGAAACAGACCCGGCCGTCCAGCCACCCGTCGTCTGTCTCGACGAGCCCACTCGGGGCATGGATCGCCGGCGCAAGGGTGAGCTGGCCGAGTTGCTCGGGGGACTGGACGCCGCGGTACTGGTCGCCACCCACGACCCCGAATTCGTCGCCGCCTTCGCCGACCGCGTCGTGCTGCTGGCCGACGGCGCCCCAATCGCCGACGGCTCGGTGCGCGAGATCCTCACCGGCGGGAGCTACTTCGCCACCGAGACGGCGCGAATCCTGGGCGGTGCAGCGGGCGCCCTGACCCCCGCCGAAGGGGTCGCCGCGCTCACCGTCCCTCGCCCCGGGGGGCACGAGGTGTTTGTATGAGCTGGCAGCTTGGCGCCCTGGCGCTGCTCGGCGTCGCGCTCGCCGCCGGCTTTGCCTGGTACGAGCGCGCACGCCCGGATGCCCGGATCGTCGCCTTGGTCGGGACGTTGGCCGGCTTCGCCGCCCTGGGCCGGATCGCCTTCGCCGCTGTACCCAACGTCAAGCCGACCACCGACATCGTGCTGATCGCGGGCTATGCCCTGGGTGGCGGACCGGGGTTCGCAGTGGGGGCGCTGGCCGCCCTTACTTCCAACTTCTTCTTCGGCCAGGGGCCGTGGACGCCGTGGCAGATGGCGGCCTGGGGAGCGACCGGGATGCTCGGCGCGGGCCTGGCGCTGGTCACCGGCCGACGGATCAACCGCTGGGTACTGGCCCTCGCCTGTTGCGGGGCGGGCTTTGCCTTCACGGTCGTGCAGGATGTCGGCGATTGGGTCACCTACAGCGATCACAGCACCACCCAGCTCGGCCTCTACGTCGGCCGGGGGCTGGGCTTCGACGCCGTGCACGCGGCCGGATGCCTGGGCTTCGCGCTCGCGTTCGGCCCGGCGTTGACGCGCTCGGTCCAGCGTTTCTCCCGCCGCCTCCAGGTCCGCTGGATCACCCCCGACGCGATCGCGCCCATGCTCGTGGCGCTGGTGGCCACAAGTCTCGGAGCCGGGCTCGCCGGAGGATTCGGGGGTCCGGCGCAGGCGCAGGCGCAGGCGCGGGCCGCCTCCGCCGCCGCGGGGGCGGCCGGGGCAAATGGTCGCGTGATTTCCTACCTGCTGGGCGCCCAGAACCACGACGGCGGATTCGGGTCGGCGCCCGGTCAGGCCTCGGCTCAGCTCTACTCGGGCTGGGCGGCTCTGGGGCTGGCTTCCGCCGGCTACCCCTCGGCCCGGGTCGCCCACGGCGGCGCTGGCCTGATCAGCTACGTGGCGGCCGGGGCAGGCAGCAACGACGTCGGGGCGCTGGAACGGACGATCTTGGTGGTCAGGGCGGCCGGGCTCTCGGCCTCGGGCTTCGGCGGCCGGGACCTCGTCGCTGTGCTGGCGCATCATCGCCGCGCCGACGGCTCGATCGGGGGGCAGGTCAACCTGACGGCGTTTGGGATTCTCGCCCTGCGCAGCGCGGGCGCCGCCCTGCCCCGACGCAGCTATACCTGGCTGGCCAGCCAGCAGAACCGCGACGGCGGATTTGGCTTCACCGGAGGAGCCACCAGCGACGCCGACGACACCGGGGCCGCCTTGGAGGCGCTGGCCGGCGCCCCCGGTTTGGGCGCGGCGCGCGCCCGTGCGGTCGCCTATCTGCGCGGTGCGCAGAATCGCGACGGGGGCTTCACCGGCCAGGCCGGGCTGCCCTCCAACGCCCAGTCGACCGCGTGGGGGATTCAGGGCCTGGACGCCGCCGGGGTGGCCCCGGCTTCGCTTCACCGCCACGGCGCGGTCTCGCCGCTGGCCTACCTGCGCGGCCTGATCGCCGCCGACGGCAGCGTCCGGTACTCGCGGGGTCTTCAGCAGACCCCGGTGTGGGTGACGGCCGAGGCGCTGATGGCCCTGGAGGGCAAGCCGCTGCCGTTGGCTGCGGTGGCCGCTCCGGCTGCGAGCCCCGCCCCAAGCCGCCGGGCCGCCGCGACGCGCCGCCGCAACACGCCGTCGACTCGGGCTCGGACCCAGACCGGGACGTCCCCAGCACCGGCCAATCCGGGCCCCAAGAGCCGGTCCGGGCACCAGGCGGGCGCCTCGGGAACCGCTCGCGGTCCGATGGCCGGGCTGGTCGCCGCGCTTGGCATCGTGACCGCGATCGCGCTGGCTCCCCTGAACCTGAACTGATGTCCGTCCGGCGCGGGGGCCCAGCAATCGATACCCTGCACCGCCGCAGATGAGAATCGGCGTCCCCAAGGAGACGACCGAGGGCGAGCGGCGCGTCGCGCTGGTGCCCGAGGTGGTCAAGAAGCTCTCGGCCACTGATGGGATCGAGGTCGTCGTGCAGCGCGGAGCCGGTGCCGGCGCGCTGATCCCCGACGCCGTCTACGAGGAGGCAGGCGCGACGATGGTCGACGACGCGGCCTCCGCGCTCGGCGCCGACGTCGTGGTCAAGGTCGCCGCCCCCAACGCCGAGGAGACCGCCGCCCTGGGCTCTGACTCGACCCTGATCGCCTTTCTCGGGCCGCTGACCAACGGCGAGGGTGTCCGCGCCATCGCCGCGACCGGCGCGACCAGCTTCGCGCTCGAGGCGGTGCCCCGGATCAGCCGCGCCCAGTCGATGGATGCGCTCTCCTCGCAGGCCAACATCGCCGGCTACCGCTCCGCGCTGATCGGCGCCATGGAGCTGGGGCGCTACTACCCGATGCTGATGACCGCTGCGGGGACGATCCGGCCCGCCACCGTGCTCGTGCTCGGCGCTGGTGTCGCGGGGCTGCAGGCGATCGCCACCGCGCGGCGCCTGGGCGCCCAGGTCCAGGGCTTCGACGTCCGGGCCGCGGTCAAGGAGCAAGTCGAGTCGCTCGGCGCCCACTTCCTCGAGTTTGACCTCGGGGGAGACCTCGAGGGCGCGGGCGGCTACGCCAAAGAGCTCACCGCCGAGCAGCAGGCCCGCCAGCAGGAGCTGATGGCCGAGGCGATCGGGAAGGTCGATGTGGTGATCACCACCGCCCTGGTCCCGGGGCGTAAGGCGCCGATCCTGGTCACTGAGGCCGCGGTCAAGCTGATGAAGCCCGGTTCGGTGATCGTCGATCTGGCCGGCGAGGCGGGCGGCAACTGCGAGCTCTCGGAACCTGGGGAGACCGTGCTTCGCCACGACGTCAAGATTCTCGCCCCGCTCAACGTTCCCAGCACGATGGCCGAGCATGCCTCCCAGCTCTATGCGCGCAACATCTCGGCCCTGTTGGGCCTGATGATCTCCGAGACGGGGACGCTGGAGCTCGATTTCGAAGACGAGGTCATCGCCGGCGCCTGCATCACCCGGGGCGGCGAGATCGTCCACGAAGGCGCCAAGGCCGCCGCCGGGAGGTAGGAGCATGGACCCACTTGTCATTGACATCGCGGTACTGGTGCTGGCCGGTTTTGTGGGCTTCGCGGTCATTTCGAAGGTCCCGAACACACTGCACACACCGCTGATGTCCGGCACCAATGCAATCCACGGCATCGTCGTCCTCGGCGGCCTGCTGCTGATGGCTGATTCCAGCGGGGTGCTCGAGAAGATCCTGCTCGTCATCGCCGTGGCCTTCGGCACGATCAACGTGATCGGCGGCTTTCTGGTCACCGATCGGATGCTCGAGATGTTCAAGGCCAAGGATCCTCCCAAGGCGGACGAGGGCGAGGGTGAGGGGTCAGCGTGAGCTCGGTGGCCACCGTCTTTCTCCAGGACGCGAACTTCATAGACGCGGCCTACATCGTTGCCTTCGGGCTGATGATCTACGGGATGAGCGGGCTGACCGGCCCGCGCACCGCGGTCCGGGGCAACCAGATCGCGGCCGTGGGCATGGCCGTGGCGGTCGTGGCCACGCTCCTGCGCAAGGGCGAGTTCCATGGCTCGGGCACGCTGGTGCTGATCATCGTCGGCCTCGTCATCGGCACCGCGATCGGGGTGCCGGCGGCCCGCAATGTGAAGATGACCCAGATGCCGCAGATGGTGGCGCTGTTCAACGGCGTCGGCGGTGGCGCGGTGGCCCTAATCGCGTGGGTGGAGTACCGCCATCACTTCGGCGGTGACTGGCCCCTGCGTTCGGCGAGCTTCGAGCTGTTCGGGGCGATCGTCGGGTCGATCTCGTTCTGGGGATCGAACATCGCCTTCGGCAAGCTCCAGGAACTGTTGCCGGGCCGGCCGATCAAGCTGCCCGGTCAGAGCGTGATCAACGTCGCCCTGCTGATTGTCTGCGTAGGGAGTGCTGTCCTCCTGGCCGCCGGCACCCACTCGCAGGCGCTGTTCATCTTGGGAATCCTCGGGGCGGCGGCGATCCTCGGCAACATGCTCGTGCTGCCGATCGGCGGTGCTGACATGCCGGTGGTGATCTCGTTGCTCAACGCGCTCACCGGCCTGTCAGCGGCGGCCACCGGTCTGGCGCTCTCCAATCCGGTGATGATCGTGGCCGGGATGATTGTCGGCGCCTCGGGCACGATCCTCACCAACCAGATGGCCAAGGCCATGAACCGCTCGGTCGCGTCGATCGTCGCCGGCGGCTTCGGCGGTGCGGTGGCGGCATCGGCCGGGGGCGACAGCGAGACCGAAGGGACGGTGCGTTCGACCACCGCCCAGGACGTCGCGATCCAGCTCTCCTACGCCCGCCAGGTCGTGATCGCCCCTGGCTACGGCCTGGCCGTGGCCCAGGCCCAGCACGCGGTTCGCGAGCTCGAGCGTGCTCTGGAGGCCAAGGGCGTGACGGTCAAGTACGCCATCCATCCCGTCGCGGGACGGATGCCCGGCCATATGAACGTGCTCTTGGCCGAGGCCGACGTGCCCTACGACCTGCTCCGGGAGATGGACGACATCAACCCCGAGTTCAGCCGCACCGACGTGGTTCTGGTGATCGGCGCCAACGACGTGACCAATCCGGCGGCCAAGAACGAGCCCGGCTCCCCGATCTACGGGATGCCGATCCTCGAGGTCGACAAGTCGGGCGCGGTGGTCGTGCTCAAGCGTTCGATGGCCTCGGGCTTCGCCGGAATCGACAACCCGCTCTTCTATGACCCCAAGACGACGATGCTGTTCGGAGACGCCAAGGCCTCGGTGAGCGAGGTCACAACCGAGGTGCAGGCACTTTAGAACCCGGCCCGGGACTGGCGGCCGCCCCGGACGCCGGTTAGAGTCGCCCGGGATAAGCCAAGATCACGCAAGCGAGGATCGACCATGGACGCCAACCGCCTGACCGCGATACCGATCTTCTCCGAGCTGTCCGAAACGGAGGCCAAACGCCTGGCCGCCTTCGCGACCGAGACGAGCGCCGCCGAGGGACAGATCCTGATGAAGGAAGGCGACTATTCGGTCGAGCTGATCGCGATCGAGGAGGGGACCGCCGACGTGATTCAGAAGGGGGAGAAGATCGCCGCCCTCAAGGAGGGTGACCTGATCGGTGAGATGGGCCTGCTCGAGCACCGGCCCCGCAACGCCGACGTGATCGCCAGCTCGCCGATGCGGTTGATCAAGCTCACCCACTGGGAGATCCGGCGCATGTCCGAGGAGACGGTCAACCGGATCAAGGAGACGATCACGCAGCGCCGGCAGGATGGAGTCGCCGACCCCGCCGATCACCGCGACTGATCCAACACCACCCGGTACCCCTGCCGTCCCCGAGCTGCACACGTTTGCCGGCCGGTCAGGCGTCGGAGCTTTCTGATACCGTGCCGCTCGCCGAATCCCCGGACAGCCGCCCTGGGGAGCGGGGAGCCCAATTCGTTGGGGCGAGTCCCGTGGTGATCCACGAGAAGCGCTCGTAAGAGCGCGAGCCCGTCAGCTAACTCCGTAGGCCAAATAGGCACCGCCGTGCAAGTCCGCTCTCAGCGGCACTCGTCTACGTGTCCATTTTCAGCAGCTTCACTTCCAACAAGGTGTGCAAGCCGGGTGAGAACTCGGCCGCGGGCGGGTCCAGCGTCGAACGCTACCCCGCGATGCGCGCGATCCGTCGACTTCTGATGGGCACCGTTCTGGCCCTGGCGCTCCCCGCGGGCGCGGCCGTCGCCGCGTCCGGTGGCGCCGGCCTGGTCGCGGCCACGACGCCCAAGGGCATCGTCAAGGTCAGCTCCAACTCCCGCGTGTTCACGCGCACGCTGCGCAAGGGCCAGCACGGGGCCGACGTCTCGACGCTGCAGTCATGGCTCTCCGACGTCGGCTACCAGGTGCCCGCGACCGGTTACTTCGGCTCGATGACCAAGACGGCTGTCCACCACTTCCAGATCGCCTACAGCCTCACCCCCGCCAGCGGTGCGGTCGGGCGCCGGACCGCGGCCACGCTCCAGTCCGTCGTCCAGAAGACCGCCAAGGGCACCGGGGTAGCCGCCGGCACCGGAACCCCGACCAACACCACGACCGGCCTCGTCTTCCCGCTCACGCCGCTCTCACGGGTGATCGGCCCGAGCAACTGGTCCCTGGATCAGGGCATCGACATCAGCACCCAAAACGGCGCCTGCGGCCGGCGGGTGACCGAGCTCGCGATGGCCTCGGGCACGATCGTCCAGGAGGGAATCGACGGCTTCGGTCCCGCCGCCCCGGTGCTCAAGGTCACCGGCGGTCCCTACGACGGCCGCTACATCTACTACGGCCATGCTTCGCCGGCGCTCGTCCCGGTCGGCGCGACGGTGACCGCCGGCCAGCCGATCGCCGAGCTGGGCTGCGGTGACGTCGGGATCTCCTCGGGTCCGCACATCGAGATCGGGATCAGCGCCCCCGGTGGACCGGTGTGCTGCCCCGGCTACCAGGAGACCTCGCCGGCCTGGTACGACGTGATCCTCGGCCTCTACAAGCAGGCCGGCGGCCACTAGCACCTCCTCGGCCGCCACGGCGGCGGCTATCTTGCCCGGCATGCTTAATCGCGCTGCCGCGCTGCAGACGCTCGCCCGCGATCCGTTTGACATCGTCGTCATCGGGGGCGGCATAACCGGCGCCGGCGTCGCCCTCGACGCCGCCTCCCGCGGCTTCAGCGTCGCCCTCGTCGAACAGGCGGATTACGCGTCGGGGACGAGCAGCCGCTCCTCCAAGCTCGTCCACGGCGGCCTGCGCTATCTGCAGAACTTCGATCTCGGCCTCGTTCGTGAGGCGCTGCTGGAGCGCCAGCTGATGGTCAAGCTCGCTCCGCATCTGGTGCGCCCGCTTCAGATGGTGGTCCCGGCGTTCGACGGCGCCCGGCCCGATCGCCTCACCGGGATCGGCCTGAACATGTACGACGTGATGGCAGCGCCGTCCCTGCGGGCACGGCGTAACGCTCGCAAGACCGGGGGGGAGGCGGGGGAGGCCGACTGGAGCCCGGCGCGCCATCGCGTCATCTCCGGCGACGAGGTCGCCGAGCTGCTGCCGGCGCTGGCCGCCCGCAATCCCACCGGCGGCTACCTGTTCTACGACTGCCAGACCGACGACGCGCGGCTCGTGCTGACCGTGCTCGGCGAGGCCGAGCGCTTCGGGGCGATCTGCGCCAACCGCCTCGAGGTGATCGGGCTCGGCCGGGGCGATGACCTCGGCGCCGGCGTGACCGTCCGCGATCGCGAGAGCGGTCTCGAGTTTGCGATCGGAGCCGACAACGTGGTCAACGCCACCGGAGTGTGGGCGGACCAGATCCGTCCCGAGGAGCTGTACTCCGAAGCCGAGGTGCCGCGGATCGCCCCCAGCCGCGGGACCCACATCGTCCTGACCCACGACGACCTGCCGCTCCACGCGGGCGCGATCGTCCCGGCCGGCGAGTCGCGCTCGATCTTCGCCCTGCCCTGGCTGGGGTGCAGCCTGGTCGGCACCACCGATAACAACTACGAGGGCGAGATCGACCATGTGCGGCCCTCGGGTGACGACATCGACTACCTGCTGCGCGCGGTCAACGAGTTCTTTCAGACCACTCTGACCCCCGGGCACCTGGCCGGAGCCTACGCCGGTGTCCGTCCGCTGATCTCCAGCGGGGACAGCCGCAAGTCGGTCGACATCTCGCGCAAGGCGGAGCTCTATGAGACCTCCAGCGGCTTGATCACGATCACGGGCGGCAAGCTCACCACCTGGCGGCGGATGGCCAAGATGGCGGTCGATCGCCTCGTCGAACGCGACGGGCGCCAGGCGCCGTGCCGGACACACGAGATCCCGCTCGGCGCCCCCGCGGACCCAGCCGAGCTGCGCCGGGTCGAGGGCGTGCCCGAAGACGCCTATGCCCAGCTCGCCGCGCGCTACGGTCACGCCGCCGATCGCGTCCTCGCTACGGCGCAGACCCGCGGCGAGCTGGCGCAGCCGATCGTCCCGGGGCGGCCCGACCTGCTCGCGGAGGCTCCGTTCTCGGCCCGCTACGAGCAGGCGCGAAGTGTCGGCGACGTGCTCCTGCGCCGGACCCGGCTCGGACTGGTGGCGGCGCGGGCGCTGGATGGGCCCGACCGGGAGGTCGCGCTGCGGGTCGCGCGGGCAATGGCCCCCGAGCTCGACTGGGATTCGCCTCGGGTCGCCCAGGAGGCTGATCGGTTCGCCGTCGAGGCGGCCGCCGAAGGGCTGGTCGGATCGGGCGCTGACGGCGGGTAGGTCCGCCGGTAAGCTCACGGCCGATGGACGAGCTCACTGGGTTGTGCACGCGGCTGCTGGGAGATCGCGAGGCGGCGGCTCAGGCGGCCGATCGCGCCGGTGAGGCCGAAGGGCGCGTCGGGCGGCTCGCGGCCGCCCTGGCGAAGTGCCGGGTGCTGCGCGACGACTCCAGCAGTGGCGTGCCGCCGGCCGCGGAGCCCCACGCTGATGCAGCGGACGTCCAGTTGGGCGCGGGGCTGGCCGGCGCCGTCGCCCAAGAGCTGGACGCGGCCACGACTCGGCTGCCCCAGCGCCAGCGGGAGGCGCTGGCCCTGCGCGAACTTCTGGGACTGTCACACGAGCTCGTGGCCGACGTGCTCGGGATCGAGGTGGCGGCCGCCACCGCGCTCCTTGCCCGCTCGCGGACCCGCCTGCACGCCGAACTGCGAGGCGTCAAGACTGATCCGGGCTCCTGTCCAGAGCGCGACCGAACGGCGCGCACCGCGACCCTGCGCCAGGATGGCCAGCCGGTCAGCACCGCCGACGAGGACTGGTTGCTCGATCACCTCGGGCACTGCGACGGCTGCCGTCGGCTGCACGCCACGATGCTCGAGGCATCGGTCTGTTACCGCGCTTGGCCGGTGTCGCTCTCAGACAGCGCGCGGGCGTCCGCCGTCACCGCGCCGTGACGGGCGGACCACCGGTCCTGCACGCCTGTGGCCGCGAGCTCGTGCTCGGGCCTGAGCCGTGGCTGATGGGAATCGTCAACGCCACGCCCGACTCGTTCTCGGATGCCGGCCTGCACCAGACGCTCGAGGAGCGGGTGGGGCGGGCGGCGACCCTGATCTCAGAAGGGGCGCGGCTGATCGACATCGGCGGGGAGTCGGGGGTCACCAACCGGCCGCCGGTCAGCCCGGAGGAGGAGATCGCGCGCGTCGTCCCGGTGATCGAGCGCGTACACGACGAGCTCGGGGTACCGATCTCGGTCGACACCTACAAGCCGGAGGTGGCGCGGGCCGCGATCGCAGCCGGGGCGTGCCTGGTCAACGACGTCAGTGGGCTGCGCGACCCGGCGTTGGCCGACGTATGCGCGCAGACCGGAGCCGGACTGGTGCTGATGCACACCCGCGCCCGTCCCAAGGAGAAAGTGCTCGACCGCGGCTACGACGGGCGCATCGTCGCCGACGTCTGGGGTTTCCTGGCCGAGAAGATCGAATTCGCCGTGGAGCGCGGCGTCGCGCCGGCGCAGCTGATACTCGACCCGGGACCCGATTTCGCCAAGACACCGGCTCAGACGATCGATGTGCTGGGCTCACTGGACGGGTTGGCCGAGCTCGGCCGTCCCGTGTTGCTGGCCGTTTCCCGCAAGGATTTCATCGGCGCGCTGACCGGCCGCGCGCCGCGCGAACGTCTGCCGGGGACGTTGGCCGCGATCGGCCACGGCGTCGACGCCGGCGCCCACGTCCTCAGGGTCCACGATGTCGCGGCCGTGCACGATTTCCTGACCGTCCGCGGGGCGTTGCGCGGAGATCGGGAGGTTGATCCTGGGCTGGCCCTAGCCGACACCGTGCGCTGGCAGCAGGGCGACCAGGTGTCCAGCGACCTCACCAGCCGCTAGGCTCCGAGGAGCAAATCGCCGGTCGCTGGCTCAACGCGACCGGAGCCCACCGATGCATCTACCAAGGAGCACCCATGTCCGTACTTGATCGCAGCGCGCTCGAAGCCAGCCCGCTCGCCGACCTCCACGCCATCGCCTCAGAGCTGTCCATCGACGGCTACCGGAGACTGCGCCGCCCGGGACTGATCACGGCGAT
>JBOGYN010000347.1:0-1803 GCA_050696855.1 Solirubrobacteraceae bacterium
CGGGGCACCTCTCCCCGCCCGGCAGCGGGTCGCCCCGACTCGGAATGCCCGCCCGCTCCTGGCGGCGGCGACCCCGGCGGTGCAGGACGCTGAAAACCCCGGTCAGGATCGGACCGTTTCCGGCGTAAACCCCGGTCAGGATCGGACGCTTTCGCGGCTAAACCCCGGTCAGAACCGGACGGTTTCCGCGCTAAACCCCAGTCAGGATCGGACGGTTTCTCCCGAAAGCCCGGCAGAAACCCCGGCAGAAACCCCGGCGCCCAATGCGCGCGCGGGGAGGGAACCAGGGAACCAGAAGAACAACTACCCCCCCAACCCCCCTGACGGGGGGAGCCGCACCGAGTCGGTCACGATCGTTGAGGACTACCTCACCGACCGGGGCCGCAAGCGACAGCGCACCGTCGTCGTCGAGCTTGACGCAATCCGCGAGCAGCTTCGAGCAGCGAACGAGGCCGATCTCGCTGATTGGGAGCGGATCCGCGGCGAACTGAGGGTGCTCGTCGGCGAGTCGACGTTCGAGATCTGGCTCGCTCAGCTCGAGCTAGCTGCCACCGATCCCAGCGGGTGCCTAGTGCTCGCCGCCCCGGCGTCGACCCGCAGCTGGGTCGCTGACCGGTTCGCCCGCGCGTTCGACCGCGCCGGCGTGGCGGTCGATCGAACCGTGCGCCTCGCGGATGAGCGCGAGCTGCGCCTGCTCGAGGCGCTGGCCCCCATCCCGGCCGCCGCTCCCGCCCCGGACGCCTTGCCCCACTTGTCACATCCGATCCACCACCAGGAGGCCGTATGACCATCACCACACCGTTCCACCGGGACGTATGTAAAGACGAGCAGGTAGACAGACATGTAGACGTACAGACAGACGAACGTAAAGCTGCCGGTAAAGACAGCGGTGGACTGCCGCGGGCGGGTGCGTTCGTGATCGTGCTCGCCAACCACAAGGGCGGGGTCACGAAGACGACCTCGACCGCGAACCTCGGCGCGACGCTCGCCGAGGCCGGCCGGCGGGTGTTGATCGTTGACTGTGATCCGCAGGCGAACCTCTCAGAAGCGTTCGGGTGGGTGGAGGAGCTCCCGGGGGAGAGACTCGAGGACCTGCTCGCCAACGCGGATGCCGCCGGTCGCTACGTCCCGCCGACGGCGCTTCAGCCGGACGTCGCGCCGGGGCTTGAGTGGAGGGAGCGGCTGCGGATCATCCCTTCGACCGACGCCCTCGCCGACGTCGCAGCGGACCTGCCGGTGGCCGGTGGTGCGGGCTATGAGATGCGGCTACGGGAGGTGCTCAAGCCGCTGCGCGAGCAGTTCGATCTGGTGCTGCTCGACACCCCACCCGGGCTGGGCACGCTGTCGGGGATGGCGGTCCTCGCCGCTGACGGGCTACTGATCCCAGCGCTCGCCGCGGACCTGGACGTCCGTGGCGCGGGCAAGCTCTATGACCTCGTCGAGGGCGAGATCCCGGGGCTGCGGATCCTCGGAGTTCTGCTCGCCGCGAGCGAGCGGCGGTGGCGGGTCACCCGCGACGCGACCGACCGGATGACCGCCGATGAGATGCGGGTGCTGCCCGTCCAGGTCCCGCGTGCCGTTCGGGTCGCCTCAGCGCCGCGCCGTCGCGCGCCGACCGTGGTGCTCGAGCCGGACTCGATGGTCAGCCACGCCTACCGGCAACTCGCTCATCACCTCCTCGGCGAGCTCGGGCGATGAGACTCCCTGTGTCAACCCTTAATGGCGATGAGTTTCTGGAGGGCGGTGTGTTGGGTGGGCTGGTAGGTGGTGTGGTCTTGCCAGAGGCGCCAGATGATGCCGCAC
>JBOGYN010000348.1:0-2960 GCA_050696855.1 Solirubrobacteraceae bacterium
GTGTTTCGCGCTCTTCTGCGTGGCCGGGGTGATCGCCCTCTGGGTCGACCGCCCGCGGCGGCCGAGGCGCTCGGTGGCCGAGCTCGCCGCTGCGGCGGGCGCGGTCGCAGCCGCCGTCGGGGTGCTGCTCGTGCCGGGCGGCGTGGGCCACGCCGGCCAGACCTCACCCCGAGGACTCTCGCTGGGCCTGGACGCCCTCCACCTGCTCTCGGGTTCGGTCTGGGTCGGGGGCCTGGCCGGCCTGCTCATCCTCTGGGTCGCGTTGGGCCAGGAGCGGCGCGTCGGCGCTCTGAGCGTGATCGTGCCCCGGTTCTCGGCCGTCGCCCTCGCTTCCGTGATCGTCCTGCTCGCCACCGGAACCGGGGCGACGATCGTTCACATGCCGTCCGTTGATGCCCTCTGGGGCACGAGCTACGGGGTGGCCATTCTCGTCAAGATCGGCCTGCTGGCGACCGCCGTGACGCTGGCGTCGGGCAACCTCCTGCACTCCCGGCCCCGGCTCATAGCGGCGGCGACCCACCCCGAGCGCGGCCGCAGCGGGGCGCGGCTGCTGGCGCGCCTGGTCGGAGGCGAGGCGGTGATCGTGGCCGGCGCAGTGTTCACGGCCGCCGTGCTCTCCAGCCTGGCGCCGCCCCCGCCCGCGTTCGCACTGGCCAGCTCGGCCCTGGCCCACGTCGGCCCGGGACGGGTGGCCGAAACCGTCTCGCGGGCCGGGTATCGCCTCCAGGTGCTCGTGGCACCCAACAAGGCCGCTGCCCCAGACTCGTTTGCGTTGCGCATCACACGGGGCGGTCTGCCGGTTCGGGGCGCCACCGTGACACTGGCCTTCAACCATCTCCAGATGGAAATGCCGCAGCAGGAGTACGTGCTGCGCGAGGTCTCGCCGGGGGTGTACAAGCGTGATGCTCCGGCGTTGATCATGGTCGGCGCCTGGAGCCTCGCGTTTTCGATCTCCCCGCCCGGGCATGCCCCGTTCACCGCTCTGATCGTTGACCAGGCCAACGGGTGAACGAGCCGGCCATCATCGCTATCCTGGCTGACGAGGGTTGTCCCGTAAGTGATCGACGCCCCCTCGCATTGAGCTTTCTCTGACATGGCCTCGCGCAAAGAGCAAAAGGAACAAGCCCGCGCGCGACGGCTCGCCGAAGAGCAGGCGCGAACGGCCCGCGCTCGTCGCGATCGCCGGCTGCGCATGATCGGGGGCGTAGCTGTCCTGGCCGTCGCGATCGTGGCCGTGCTGATCGCGGTTTCCAGCGGTGGGAGCAGCGCCACCGGACTGCAGACGGGCAAGACCCAGACCCAGACCGTGGCCGCGGTGACCAAGCTGCTCACCGGTATCCCCCAGTCCGGGGCCACGCTCGGCAACACCAAAGCGCCGGTAACGATGACCTACTACGGCGATCTCGAGTGCCCGGTCTGCCGCGATTTCACGCTCAGCGCCGGCTTCCCGCAACTGGTCACCAACGAGGTCCGGGCCGGCAAGGTCCAGGTTGTTTTCAAGGCCTTCCAGACTGCGACTCAGGACCCCAACGTGTTCAAGACCCAGCAGGCGGCAGCACTCGCCGCCGGCCAGCAGCAGCGCTTCTGGGACTACACCGAGCTCTTCTACCACGAGCAGGGGACCGAGGCCTCGGGGTATGTGAACGACGCCTATCTCAGCGGCCTCGCCAAACAGGTCGCGGGACTCGACCTGAGCAAGTGGAACAGTGCTCGGACCAGCTCGACCCTCCGGAACCAGGTGGCAGCCGAGGAGCAGGCCGGCGGCACGATCGGGGTCAGCGCCACGCCGACGCTCGTCGTCCGCGGCCCGAGCGGCAAACAGGCCTCTGCCACCGGCGTACTCCAGTACACCGATCTGCAGAATCTGATCAAGAAGGTGGCGTGACCACCCTCAGCGCCACCCGCCCGCGGAGCGACGAGACGGCCGGCGACCGCAAGCTGCGGATCGCAATCCTCGTTCTCTCGGTGATCGGCATCGGGATCGCCGGCTACCTCACCTACGTCCACTACGAGGGTCTCAAGGTGCTCTGTCTCTCCGGCGGCAGCTGCGAGACGGTTCAGGCCTCCCGCTTCGCCAAACTCGACGGGGTCCCGGTGGCGGTGCTCGGGCTGGCGGGCTACATCGGGATTCTCGGCTCACTGGCGGTCCGGGGCGAGCTCGGTCGCGTCGCCGGTTTCGCGATCGCCCTGATCGGCTTCGGCTTCAGCGCGTACCTCACGTACAGAGAGCTGTTCACGATCAAGGCCATCTGTCAGTGGTGCGTGTCCAGCGCCGTGCTGATGACCCTCCTCGCGGTCCTGACCGCGATCCGCGCCCTGCGCTACGAGCCACCCGCCGCCTGACGCCTTGCACGGGTCGCTCGCGGCCCCCCGGTCGACCCGATTGAGCCGTCCGCGCGAGCACGCATGATCCAGGCGTGAGCTGGCGAACCACCCGGGCCACGGCCCAGGACGAGCAGGGCAGCCGCCAGGTCGCGGTCATCGACTTGGGCTCCAACTCGTGGCGGCTGGTCGTCTTCACATATGGTGCCGGACCGTGGTGGAAGCGGACCGACGAGCTCTATGAGACGGTCCGGATCGGGGCGGGCCTGGCCCACACCGGGGAGCTCGGCGAGCCTGCCATGACGCGCGGCCTCGAGACCCTGGCCGTATTCGAGCGCTTCTGCCGGGCGGGTGCCATCGAGGTCCAGGACATCCACCCGGTGGCCACCAGCGCGATCCGCGATGCGACCAACGGCCCGGCCTTTCTGGCCGAGGCCGAGCGCGTCAGCGGCGTGGCGATCGAGGTCCTCTCGGCGCACGACGAGGCCCACTTCGGCTACGTGGCGGCCGTCAACACGACCACCCTCCAGGACGGCGCCGTGCTCGATCTGGGCGGCGGGAGCCTCCAGCTCACCGAGGTCGCCGGCCGCCGGGCCGGCGCCAGCGCCTCGTTCCCGCTCGGCGCTGTGCGGATCACC
>JBOGYN010000349.1:0-2472 GCA_050696855.1 Solirubrobacteraceae bacterium
CACGTCAATTGTGAACTCGATGCCCAACTGGGCCGATACGCGCATGAGCGTCTCCATGCTCGGATTGACCTCGCCGAGCTCGAGGCGCGCCACCTGGGGCTGTTTCATGTCGAGGCGCTCAGCCAGATCGCGCTGGGAGAGCCCGTGATCTCCGCGGTACCGGACGATGGCGAGCGCGACCGCGCGGGCCAGCGCCGTGCGCTCCCACACGGCTCGGAACTCAGGGTCCTGCAGCTCCTCCTGGAGGATCTCGTCGTTGGTCTTCAGCTCGCTCAGCTTCATCTCGTTCTCACTCGGATCGGATCTGTCGGAAACGATAGCACTCGTGTTATCGACAGCGCAGGCCTGATGCTCAATCGGGTCCGAGGTGTGCTAGCCGCGCGACCGCCCGTGCAACGGCTGCATCGAAGCCACGAGAGTCGATCTGCGCCTCCGGCGCGACCGCCAGGATCACGAACGTTGACGGGCTCACGCGACGATAGAGCGGTCTCCACCGGCTACGCCCAGCCCGCGGACGTAGCTCGCGCAGACTCTGCCCGGCTTTGCCTTGCACCGCGCTCGAATGCGGATGACCGAGTCGCGGTCCATCCACCTCGAGCTTCTGAACGGCGTTGATCATCGCGACTCGCTCGTCCGCCGGCCAAGAGGCGTCGCGCTCGCGATCGGCGTCGGGATGCCAGGCGACGACATAGGGCGGTCCGGGGTCCTTGGCCGGCGCTCGTCCGGTCGGCGCGACCGGCGGCGCACTCTTGGCCTTCTTCGACTTCCGCTTGTCAGCCGCCATGACCACCAAGCATCGGTGCCGGCGCGGCGGAACCCCCAGTGGCACGACCGGACCGTGAGGCTTCGCGGGCGGCGACCGTCTGCTCCTTGATCGTGTCGAGCAGCTCGAGCCGGAGCTTGCGCCCGAACGGCGCAACCCGGTTGGCCGAGCGCTTGACGCGCCGCCGTCCCTCCTCGTCGCCGCAGATGTAGATCACCCCGCCTGTATTGCCGCCGAGGATCCAGTCGTCGTGCAGCTTCAGGATCGCGTCCAGCCGGGGCCGCGATTTGCCGGCGAGTTCCACCTCGATCGCAAACGTCGACGAGTCACGCCACGCCACCAGGTCCGGTCGATGACCGGAGCGTTTGACGCTGTTGCGATCTTGCCAGCGCAACTGACCCGACCACTCGGGACGGCTGAGCACCTCCCGCTGGCCGAGAAACGCCCGGCCACGAACGGTCAGCCACGCCGCGGCCCATGCGCACGCGGAGTCATGCGCCCACCACGTCGGCGCCGGCGTCGACGCCGGAATCAACGGCACCCCCAGCATCAGCACACCCTTCCGCGTCGCCAGGAACAGCGAGCCCGCGCCCCACGTCATCGGAGACCGCTCAAGCCAGCCCTCACGTTCCAACCGCCGAGCGTGACTTCTCGCCGCCACCTCACTCCAGCCCATCGCATACCGCCACGGATCCAACGGCGACGGCCCACACCGAGCCAACCATCGCAGGCCAGCCATCGACCCCGGACCAGGCCGCAACACCCGACCCACCGCCTACCCCCTTCCTCCCCAGCCAGCATCTCCCAGCAACCGCCCGTGCCCGACACCAGCCCGCCTCCGTCCCCGAACAACACCAACCAGCTGAATGCGCATGACTATCCGCACTCCTCCCCTCTCGTCAAATACGTGGAGGGCGGGTAGTCATGCGCACCGAAGCGGCCGATCCCCAGCAAACTCGGGGGCGGAGGCGGGCTCAGGTATGGAATCGAGAACAACAGACCACGAAACACTTCGCTACACACCGTCCGGCCCGTCGGACACGACTCGACCGCGACCTGAATCACCCTGTGAGCGCTCGCCGCCGTCCAGCTCGTCAGCAACCGCCCGCAGCGCGGCCCACACCTCGCGGAACACGTGCGCGACAGCCACGATGTCTGTCCCGGTAGCGGTGATCGAGAGCCGCTCAAACGCCGCGTCGAACTCCTCCCACATCTCCGCCGGCCCCGGCCGGTTGCCGCCGCGCTTCAGCTCATACGGCAAGAGCTCGGCCATGTCGGTCTTCGACCGCCAGCGGACCCCCGCCGCCTCCGACGCATTGAGCATCGTCGCGGCCATGTGCTCGCACGACTCCGAGATCGCCCGCACCCGATCCACATAGCCTGGACTCGGCGGGGCGTACGCGCTCGCGTTGATCGCCGTCTCATAACCCGCTATCGCGTGCTGCAGCAACTCCACCGCCCCCTGCTGTTGAGGTGTCCGTGGCTTTCGTGTCCGCGTCGGCGCAGACGTAGGTTCATCCGCCCGCGCAACATCTTCCGCAGGTGTCGGGTCAGGGCGGCGGGAACGGCGAGCCTCCAACCAGGGCTCCTCGCCTCGCTCGATCCGCCCCAGAATGTCGTCGGCCGACGAATTGGTCTCGGCGAGCATGCGTTCCAGGACCGATCGGCGGACGATCCACTTGCGTACGCCGGCCCGTGACGCCTGCAGC
>JBOGYN010000350.1:0-21689 GCA_050696855.1 Solirubrobacteraceae bacterium
AGATCGACGTGGCCTGCGCGTCGATCGACCTGGCGGGCGCCGAGATCGCGATGGCACCGATGATCGGTCGCGAGCGGGCACTGCAGCGGGCCTTCGAGCCGATCCTCGAGGACTACGACTTCATTTGCATCGACACGCCGCCCAGTCTCGGCCTGCTGACGATCAACGCCCTCACGGCGGCCGATAAGGTGATTGTCCCCGTGCAGTGCGAGTATCTGTCGATGCGCGGCTTGATCCAGTTGCAGAACACGCTGGCCATGATCCGCGAGAACCTGAACCCCGATGTCGAGATCGAGGGCATCCTGCCCACGCTCGTCGACCTCCGCACGCTGCATGCCAAGGAGGCGATCGAACTGCTGGAGGAGAACTTCGGAGATCAGGTCTTCGCCTCCCGAATCCGCAAAACGGTGCGTTTCGCTGAGGCGCCTGTGAAAGGCATGTCCGTGCTGAAGTACGATCCCGACGGTTTGGCCGCACACGCCTATAGGCAGCTCGCCAAGGAGGTCCTCGCAAATGGCAACCGGTAAGCGCGCGAGCATGCGGGAAGGTCCGCTTGCGGATCTGTTCCGCAAGACGGCGCAGGACACTGCGCCGGCCGAGAAGCCGGCCAAGAAGTCGGCCAAGCCAAAGGCTGGCCCGCCGGCCGCCCCGGTCGAGCCCCCGGCGCCCGCGACCCCGCCGGCGTCCCCCGAGCCCCCGGCCCCCGAGCTCCCGGGCACCGAGCACCCGGCCGATCCGCGCCGCCGGTCCCATCCCTCGTTCGAGAGCCCCAGCGCAGCGGAGGAACCGGCCGAGCGTCATATCCCGTCGCCCCAGGAGCGCCTGCGGGCCGCCTTCTCCTCGGATATCCCCGAGAACGTGCTCGAGGCTCCGGCTCAGACCGCGCGCCCGGCGCGCGCCCCGCGGGCGGCCAAGCCCGCCCGCGCCGCGGAGCCAGAGCCCGATGTCTATGCGCGTGCCGATCACGCCGACCCGTTCCCCGTCCCGCCTGCGCTCGGACACCCGGTGCTGCGTGTTGTCGGCGTCGGCGGGGCGGGCGTCAACGCCGTCAACCGCATGGTCGAGGCCGAGGTGGAGGGCGTCGAGTTCCTGGCCATCAACACCGACCTGCAGTCGCTGCAGCTGTCGGCGGCCCACGAGACCCTGCACATCGGGGATGGGATCACCCGCGGACTCGGCTCCGGCTCGGATCCCGAGCTCGGTCGCCGCGCCGCCCGCGAGGAGTACGACCGCATCAAGGCGCTGCTGCGCGGCTCGGACATGGTCTTCATCGCGGCCGGGGCGGGCGGCGGTACCGGCACCGGGGCGGCGCCGATCGTCGCCCAGATCGCCCGCGAGCTCGGGGCGCTGAC
Organism: Solirubrobacteraceae bacterium; assembly: GCA_050696855.1. Classification (GTDB taxonomy): domain Bacteria; phylum Actinomycetota; class Thermoleophilia; order Solirubrobacterales; family Solirubrobacteraceae; genus Palsa-465. The sequence goes on from JBOGYN010000350.1 coordinate 1,353, forward strand.
CGTCGGGATCATCACTCGGCCCTTCCAGTTCGAGGGCACGCGCCGGCGCGAGCAGGCCGAGGCCGGCATCGCCGCCCTGGCCGACGAGGTCGACACGCTGATCGTGGTCCCCAACAACCGGCTGCTCTCGGTGCTCGACCGGGGCGTCTCGATGGTCGAGGCCTTCCGCGTCGCCGACGACGTGCTGCGTCAGGGCGTCCAGGGCATCTCGGATCTGGTCACCCTGCCCGGGCTGATCAACCTCGACTTCGCCGACGTGCGGACGATCATGTCCGACGCCGGCAACGCGCTGCTGGGAATCGGCATGGGCACCGGAGATCGGCGCGCGATCGACGCGGCCGAGCAGGCCGTCGCCTCGCCGCTGCTGGAGACGAGCATGGACGGCGCCCGCTCGATCCTGCTCTCGATCACGGGCGGCAAGGACATCTCCCTGTGGGAGGTCAACGAGGCCGCTAAGGCGGTCGCCGAGGCTGCCCACCCCGACGCCAACATCATCTTCGGGGCTATGGTCGACGAGAAGCTCGACGACCAGGTGTGGGTGACGGTCGTGGCCACCGGTTTCGGCGAGCCGCGCCGGCGTCGTCACCAAGAGGAGCCCTACGGCTCGCGGTCGCGGCCCGAGCCTGCGTCTGAGCCGGCGCGGTTCCGGGAGCCCGCTGGGGAGCCGCGGGTCAGCCGGGTGCGGGATAGCCCCTCGCGCCCGTCGCGGGAGCTCGACGTACCCGAGTTCATGCCCCGCCGCTGACGGCCCAGGAGCGGCAGGCTTTGGTTTGGGTCGGTTAGCGCCGCACGGGCCAGCGCTGATCGCGGACGCGTGCGAGTCACCTGCAAAACGTGCCAATCTTGGCTGTGGCCGCCGAGTTTTTCCATTAGCGCGCGGATCACGTGCAGTGCGTGAAAATCTCTCGGTGACGCTTTGAGTTTTTCCACTTTTGCATGCTCGGGCCGGTGGGCCGCTCCGTCGCCTTCACGGTCGCAGTCACGGTCGCGGTCGCGGTCACGGTCACGGTCTCGGCCCGGTGCGACACGTCCGTGACCCCCGATTCGCGTTCCGACGAGCTGGGGGTGGTGGCGGCTGGCCATCCGGTGAGCGCCGCGGCGGGCGCCGACGCCCTGCGGGAGGGCGGCAACGCCGTCGACGCCGCGCTGGCGGCGATGCTGGCCTCGTTTGCCGCCGAGCCGCTGCTGACCGGGCTCGGGGCGGGGGGCTACATGCTGGTCGTGGCGCCCGGGCAGGCGCCGACCCTGCTGGACTTCTTCGTCGAGGCGCCCGGCCGTGAGAGCGGTCCGACCCCGCGCGCGGATCTACTGCCGGTCCGGATCTCGTTTGGCGACGCGGTCCAGACCTTCAATATCGGCGTGGCCTCGGTCGGCTGCTTCGGGATGCCGGCCGGGGTGTGTGAGGCCTCGCGGCGCTTCGGGCGCATGGCGCTCCAAACGCTGGTCGCCCCCGCGGCGCGCTTGGCCCGCGAGGGGGTGGAGCTCAACGTGCAGCAGGCCTACATCGTCGAACTGCTGGGCGGCATCGTGACCTCGACGCCCGAGTCTTCGGCGCTGTTCGCACCCGAGGGACAGCTCCTGCACGCCGGGCAGCGGATCTATCAGCCCGAGCTCGCCGACAGCCTCGAACGCCTCGGCGCCGAGGGGGCCAGACCGTTCTACGAGGGCGACATCGGGGCCGCGATCGCCGCCTGGGTGGGGGGCCGGGGTGGCCTGCTCGCCCGCTCTGACCTCGAGGCCTACAAGGTCATCGATCGCCCGCCACTCGAGGTCTCCTACCGCGGCAGCGAGGTGCTGATCAATCCGCCCCCCTCGGCGGGCGGGCTGCTGATCGCCCGCGCTCTGGCCCTACTCGGCGAGACCAAGGGGCCGCCCACGGTGGCCGAGCTCGTAGCGGTGATGGAGCGCGTCCAGGGCGAGCGCACGGCCGAGTTCGTCGACGGCCTCGACGACCCCGAGTTCGGGGCGCGCTTCCTGCGTGGGGATCCGGCCCCGCCCGCCGCCGCGGGTCGCCGGCCGGGCCCCAGCCGGCTGGGCTCGACCACGCACATCGCGGTCCTCGACCAGGAGGGCTGGGCGTGCTCGGTCACGTGCTCAAACGGCTCGGCCTCGGGCGTGATCGTGCCCGGGACCGGCGTCCACCTCAACAACATGCTGGGCGAGCAGGACCTCAATCCCCACGGCTTTCACCGCTATGCGCCCGGCCGCCGGATGCCGAGCATGATGGCCCCGACTGTCGTTCGGCGCGACGGCGCGCCCGTCCTGGCGGTGGGCAGCGCCGGCTCCAACCGGATTCGCTCGGCGATCCTGCAGACGATCATCCGTGCGATCGACGAAGGCGTGACCGCTGCCGAGGCCGTAGACGCCCCCCGCGTGCATTGGGAGGACGGGGTCGTCTACACCGAGCCCGGGATCGACAGCTCCGCGCTGGCCGAGAGCGGGTGCGAGCTGGCCCCGTTTCGCGAGCGCAACCTGTTCTTCGGCGGCGTCCAGGCGGCCGCCCGCGACGCCGGCGGCCGCTTCTCGGGCGGGGGTGACCCGCGCCGGGGCGGTGCCTCGATCCTGGTCAGCCCGGCATGAAATGGGCGGCCGTGCCGGTGCTGGCGGCCGCGCTTGCGATCTCGGCCTGCGGCCTGAACGTGCGGTCGGCCGACCTGTTCGTGCTCACGAGAACCGGCCAGGGCTCCAAGCTGACCCTGCTGGTCAACGACGGCGGGACGATCCGGTGCGATGGCGGCAAGTCCCGCCGGCTCAGCGACGCCTTCCTGATTCGCGCGCGCGACCTGTCCGTCAATCTGGCCGACGACGCGAGCAAGAGCCTGTCCTTGCCGGCCGGTCCGGGAACCGTGTTCAGCTACCGGATAAAGCTCCAGCAGGGCACGGTCAGGTTCTCAGACCGCAATACCGCCCATCACCCGATCCTGGCCCAGGCCGAACTGTTCGCGGCCCAGGCCGCCCAGCAGGCCTGCGGCCTCGATTAGCCGGCGCCTGACGCCGACCTGACGCCCTTAGCTCGCCGTTAGCCGGGTCCGGCTACCCTCACCGCTTCGATGATCGTCGTTGCCGCCCACAACCTCATCAGCACCTTTCAGGCCATCGTCCTGGGCGTCCTTCAAGGCGCCACCGAGCTGTTCCCGGTCTCGAGTCTCGGCCACACGGTCCTGTTCCCGACCCTGTTTCGCTGGCACGACGTCGTGGCCTGGCAGTCGCGGTCCGAGTCTCCGTGGCTGGCCTTCGTGGTCATGCTCCACGTCGGGAGCGCGATCGGCCTACTGATCTACTTCTGGCGCGACTGGGTGGAGATCGTCAAGGCCTTCTTCGTCACGCTCGGCAAGCGCCGGATCGAAACTCCGACCGAGCGGCTCGCGTGGTTGATCATCTGCGCCACGATCCCGGTCGGGATTCTCGGCCTCGCGCTCGAGCATCCGGTCCGCGTCGCCCTGGCCAAGCCGCTCACGGCCGCCATCTTCTTGATGATCAATGGCTGCATCCTGCTCGCGGCCGAGCGCTTCCGCCGCCGGGCCGAGGTGCGGGCACTCGCCCAGCGCGAGGGACTCAACGCCGAGGGCTCGCGTCGGCTGGACACGCTCGAGTTCAAGGAGGCCGGCGTGATCGGCGTCGCCCAGTCCAGCGCTCTGATCGCCGGAATCAGCCGCGACGGCGTCGTCATGACCGCCGGGCTGGCCCGCGGCCTGGACAACAGCGACGCCGCTCGGTACGGGTTCCTGCTCGCCACACCGCCGATCCTGGCCGCGGGACTCTACAAGCTCCCCGACCTCACCGGGCCACTCGGTAACGGGGTCCGGGGGGCGGCGGTGATCGCCGCCGTATTCGCCGCCGTCACCGCGGTCATCACCGTCCACTTCCTGACCCGGTACTTTAAGAACCGCAACCTGATCCCGTTCGGGATCTACTGCATCCTGTTCGGCGCCGCGATGACCGTGTTCACGCTCGTCGTCGGTGCCCCCTGACCTGACGCGCTCAGCCGCGACCCGCGCCGGTGGTCGGGCGCGCAGAACCGACGGGCTCAGCCGAACCGGACTTTGCCGTTGGAGCGCGCTCGAGCCTGGGCGCGATCGACGAAGTCCAGGCGCTTGCTGGCGGCCCGGAACAGACGCGTGACCAGGCGCAGGCGGGCATTCTCAGAGCGCAGGTCGAGCAGGCCCTGCTTGGCTTGTAGCCCGAAGTCGACCGTGGCCGCCATCTCGTAGGCGCCCAGCTCGGCGAGCTGTGCATCCTCGGGCTCGCGGTCGGTGGCGCGTTTGACGAGGTCGGCGTAGGCTTCGCGGGCCCGGGCGGCCAGTTCTGAGTCAGGCGAATCCTCACGATCAACGACGAACTCGACCACGCCGGCCGGGTACGGGAGATGGGCTTGACGCTCGAGCACGCGAAAGGGCCGGGTCCCCCGGGTGAGGATGTTCATCCGCCCGTCCTCGAGCTCCTCGAGCACCTTCTCGATCACCATCGCGCAGCCGATGTCGCGGAGGCCGTCGTCGGCCATCCAGACGATCCCGAACTCGCTCTCGTCCTCGCGGCAGCGGCTCATCATGGCCTTGTAGCGATCCTCGAAGATGTGCAGCGGAACCAGCTCGCCGGGCAGGGCGACCAGGCCGAGGGGGAAGAGGGGGAACTCGCGGAGTGTCGGTGCGGACACGAAAAAAGTGTAGGCGCCCATCACCCGGCGGCCTCCCGGCCACGAGGCGCGGTCCGAGCGTCAGCGACGGGCGCTGAGGAGCAGGTTGTAGAAGATGGCCGGCGGCAGCAGCGGTTCGAGCACCCGCTCGTCGAGACGCTGGAGCATCAGGTAACCCTGGAAGGCGTACTGGCGCCAGAGCATCGGCACGTCCGCCGGCTCGGCGCTGGACTCCAGGGTGCGGTTGAACCAGCCAAACCAGTTGGCCGCGAGCTCCTCGCCCCGGACCGAGACCTCCCCGAAGCCCGCCCGGCGGGCATGGCGCTGAAGATCGCCCGGGGCGAAAGCGTGAATGTCCACGCAGCGCTCGAGTTCGTGATCACCGTGGTCAGCCGAGCCGACGGCAGCCGGGGGCGGGGCGGGGCTGGCCTGGAGCAGCCGGCGCCACACCGGTGCGATCCGGACGGCGCCCCGCTTGGGCACGGACGCGATACGGTCTCCGACCCGCGAGGGCTCGCCGGCGAAGGCGATCCGTCCGCCCGGGCGCAGCACGCGGTGAAATTCGGCGAAGGCGCGGCGCAGGTTGGGGAGATGGTGCAGCACGGCGTGACCGAGCACGAGGTCAAAGCTCCCGTCCGCGAAGGGCAGCGACTCGGCGTCGGCTCGGGCGGTGCGCACTGACAGTCCCAGCCGCTGCGCGTTGCCGGCCAGCGTGCTGACCATCCCGGGGGAGATGTCCGTGCACGTGGCTTCGCCGACCACTCCGGTCTGGAGCAGGTTGAGGCTGAAGTACCCGGTGCCGGCGCCGATCTCCAGCGAGCGGTCATAGCCGTCATCAAGCTCGGCGCCCAGCATCTTGCGCAGCTTGCCCAGGACCTGGCGCTGACCGATCTCACCGAAGTCGATGCCCCACTTGGAGTCATAGCTCTCTGCGGCTACGTCGTGGTAGCGGGTGTTGACCTCGCGGATCTCGTCCGCACTGCGGAGTGCCTCCATGCCGCAGGGCAGATTACCCTGTCGCCCCGTGCCCATGAACGCCCACGTTCAGCGTGATCTCCCGTCCGGGGTGCCCCCCCTGGCCCTCACGGGCGAGCGGACGCTGCCCGACGTACCCGCCGAGAACTACTGGTACCGGCGCCACCTGGCCGTCTACGAGTGGATCGGCGCCCGCGTCATCGGTGGCCGCGTGCTCGACATGGCGTGTGGCGAGGGGTACGGGTCCGAGGTCCTCTCGCGGGGCGCCGCCAGCGTGGTCGGCGTGGATGCCAACCCCGAGGCCCATGAGCACGCCCGCCTGCGCTACCGCCGCCAGAACCTGAGTTTCGAGCGTGGGCTGGTGGAGACATTCGGCCAGGGCGGGCGGGGCGCCTACGACGCCGTCGTCTTCCTGCAGACGATCGAGCACGTCCAGGACCCGGTGGCGGTGCTCGAGCACTTCCGCGCGTTGCTGGCCCCCGGTGGGGTTGCCTTCGTCTCGACCCCCAACCTGCTGACGCTGGCTCCGGCCGGCGCCGCGAAGTCCGACAACCCGTGGCACATCAAGGAGTACCGTGCCCATGAGTTCGATGCGCTGTGCCGGACCACCTTCGCCGAGGTCGACATGCTGGGCCTGTTTCACGCCCGCAAGCTCCGCGTGCACGCCGTCGCGCTGGCGTGCGGTTGGGACGCTGTGCACGCCCGCCTGCGGCTGACCAAGCCGTTCTACGATCGCTTCACGCCGGCCATCGCCGCCCGCGACTTCGCCTTGCGCGGCGACGCCGACCTCGACGGCGCTCTGGACTTCCTCGCCGTTTGCCGGTGACCAGCGAGGGTCCCCGAGCCGCCTGTGCTCCCGGCGAGCTGGCGATCGTCCTGCACACCCACATGCCCTACATCGAGGGCTTTGGGACCTGGCCGTTCGGTGAGGAATGGCTGTGGGAGGCGATCGCGACCAGCTACCTGCCGCTCCTGGGCGTCCTCGGACGCGCCCCGCTGACCCTCTCGCTCACCCCGGTGCTGTGCGACCAGCTCGAGCAGCCGGACGCGATCCAGCGCTGTCTGGCGTTCCTGCACGGGGTTCGGCCCGAGACCCACGGCCGTGACGCCGCGGAACTCCGCGCTCGGGGCGAGCTCGAGGCGGCCGCGGAGATCGAACGCTCCGGGACCGAGTACGAGCAGGCGGCTGACCGACTGGCCGAGCTCACCGCGGGTCCAGGACTGCTCGCCGCGCTCGGCGAGCACGCCAGCTGGACGTCGGCCGCCACCCATGCGGTGCTGCCCCTGCTGGCCACCGACCCGGGGGTCGCGCTCCAGCTCCAGACGGGGATTGCCTCCCATCGGCGCCGCTTCGGCGCCTGGGACGGGGGACTGTGGCTGCCCGAGTGCGCCCACGCGCCGTGGCTCGATCCCCTGCTCGAGGCGGCCGGGGCGAGAGCGGCGTGCGTCGAGCTGACCAATCGCTTTGGGCTGGGCGACCGCCGCCACCTGCAACCGTTGGCCAGCGAAGCGGGCCCGGTGCTGTGGCCGATCGACCGATCCACGATCGCGCTGGTCTGGGGGGAGACCGGTTACCCGTCCCGGGCGCCGTATCGCGACTACCACGCGTACACGACCTTCCGCCACCGCGCCTGGCGCAACGACGGTGCCCCCTACGACCGCGCTGCTGCGCACGCCCAAGTCCAGCGCGACGCCGAGGAGTTCGTCGCCGCGGTCAGACAGCGGGTGCGCGGCGGCGGGCTCTGCGTCTGCGCGCTGGATGCCGAGTTGCTCGGCCACTGGTGGTATGAGGGGGTCGACTGGCTCGCGGCAGTGATCGCCGCCGCCGAGCGCCACCAGCTGCCGCTCACCACCCTCGACTCTGCCCTCGAGCGCCACGAGCCGGCGTCTGCTCCGCGCGACCTGGGGGCGACGAGCTGGGGGGAGGGGGGAGATCTGCGGACCTGGAGCGCCCCTCGGGTCGCCGGCTTCGCCTTTGCGGCCCGTACGGCGGAGCTCGAATTGGCCGCCACCGACCAGCCCAGCCCGCGCGCGCTGCGCGAGCTACTCGCGCTCCAGGCCAGTGACTGGGCCTTTCTGGCCCACCGCGCCACCGCCGGTGACTACCCGCAAAACCGGGTCCGCGGACATCGCGACGCGCTGACCCGTGCGCTGGCCGCTGACCCGACGCTGAGCGCCGAGCTGCGCGGACTCGCCCCCGACCTCAGGGTCGCTCCGTTCGGGTGACCCTGCGGTCAGCCGGCCCCGGCGGCCCTCAGGCCCGGCTCAACCCCACCGGAAGCTCCGGGGGCGCTCGCGCATCCGGATCAGCTTGGCCGGGATGCCGCCCACCACCGCGTTGTCGGGGACGTCGGCGGTGACCACCGAGCTGGTCCCGATCACGGCGTTGTCGCCGACCGTGACGCCCCGCAGGATGCAGGCGCCGTAGCCGATCCAGGCGTTGTGGCCGATGTTGACGTCGCGCTTGTAGATTCCCTGCTCGCGGATCGGCCGCTCGACCTCGACCATCCCGTGATCGAAGTCGATCACCATCACCCGATCGGCGACGATGCATTCGCGCCCGACCTCGATGTGCTGAAAAGCCGAGATCGTGCACTCCTGACCGAACACGGTCTTGGCGCCGATCAGCAGCTCGCCCTCGTGGACGCGAATCTTGCAGCCGTGCCCGATCCAGGACCAGCGCCCGAGCCGCACCCGGGCCCCGCGTCCGATCTCGAACTTGACCCCGGGGCACACGAAGCACAGGCCGTCGGTCTCCAGGCGTCCGCGCCAGCGCAGCTTCAGCCACAGCCAGCGCGCGATCAGGACGCCGTAATTGAGTCCCAGCATGTGGTTGGCGCGCGCGAAGCGCCAGAACGCCAGGGGGCCCCCGCGCAGCGGCCGCGGCTCGGAGCGCACGGCCGGGGGTACCACGGCCGGGCCCCGATCCAGGGGGTCGCGAGCCCGAGGTTGCAGGGCCGCGCGAGGACCGTCTTCTTCAGTGCCGGCCGAGCGCACGAGCCGGATCGTACGGCTCTCAGCCATCCCGCGCCGTCCCACGTCTTCGTTTCAGCCGTCGTCGATCAGGCCCGACATCGGTCCCAGCAGGCGCCGCGAGCGACGGGAGACACCCGGGAGCTCGAGCAGGCGATGGCTGGGGGGCTCGCCCGCGCGCGTACGCCGCAGCTGCTCGTGGGCGATCGGGCGCCACTGCTCGTCCACCAGGTCGGTCGCCGAGCGCGCCGCCACCTCGTCGCGCTCGAGCTCGAGGTGCTCGGCCCAGAGCCGCACGCGGGTGTCGCGGGCCAACGCGGCATCGTCGGTGAGCACGCACATCTCGGTGTCGTTGAAGAACGAGTGGGCGTTGAGGTTGGCCGAGCCGACGATCAGCCAGCGGTCGTCGACGACGCAGACCTTGGCGTGCACGTAGAGCGGATCGGCGCGGTCGCGCTGCAGTGACATCGAGCGGATCGTCGCGCCCAAGACCCGGCCGCGACCCTGGTCGGCGTCGACCAGGACGCTGAGCTGACCCTGCGTGTCCTCGGCCCCGTTGTTGGCCTTGGCGGGGAGCAGGATGACGAGCCGGAAATCGGGCGTGGGAGGGTTACGGAGCTTGTCGGCGAGCACGTGAACGAGCTCGGGCGACCACAGGAACTGGTTCTCGAGGTAGATGAGCTCGCGGGCCGAGCGCAGGGCGCGCAGATAGCTCTCGAAGATCCGAAATTCCCCGCGCGGGACGGCCTTGTACATGCCCTCGGCGACCGTGCGCACGACCTGGACGTTGCTGTCGCCGGCCGGCGGGGGTGGCGGGGTGACGGGCAGGTCCTCGTTGGTCAGCTCCCGCCAGCGGGTGCGGAAGTGCTCGGCTACGTCGGCGACCGCGGGGCCCTGCAGCCGGGTCGCCACGTCGTGCCAGCCGAGCTCGCGCCGGGCAGGATGGGCCTGGGTGTCGAAGCGATCGCCGCCGTCATCGGTCATGTCGATCCCGCCCACGAAGGCGAGCTCGCCGTCGATCACGACCGTCTTCTCGTGGTGGCAGTGGAAGGGATGCTCGCGCGGGTCGGGGTGGGCTTGGATCTTGGTGTCCCGGCGCAGGTTCTCGAGCGCCGCGTCGACCTCCTTGCGGGTGGGGTGAAAGGCTGGGACCGGGGCGCCGGACCAGACGAGCACGCGAACATCGATTCGCTCCGCGAGCTCGGCCAGCAAGACCCCGATCTGGCCGTGGGGCCGGTCCCTGAAGAGCGCGAAGGCGGGCGCCAGGTGCCAGTCGGTGATGTGGACGAAGGACTTGGCGCTGGCCAGCGCGGCGGCGATCTCGGGCATGGCGTTGGCGCCGTCGATCAGGACCTCGAGCTTGCAGCCCTCCCGCGGGGGTGGATCGCCGGCGGCGAACAGTCCCGGCGAGGACGGCTCAAACACGGTGCCCCAGCCGAGCCGGCGCAGGCGCCGCCGGTGCTTGTAAGACACGGCAGCTTCGATCCCGTTCCCGAGGACCGCATCGATTCTGCCCAGCACCGGGTTTGTCATCGACGACACTCTCGCACGAACCGCCGCTTCATACACCGGGCGGGTCCGGCACCCTGTCCTGGCATGATTGCTCGCCCCGATGAGCCGCTCCGATCAACCCCTCGCCCAACGCCTCCTAGCCGGCGACAAGCGCGCGCTGGCCCGCGCCATCACACTGGTCGAGAACGACGATCCCGCGGGCTGGGAGCTCGTCAAGGAGGTCTACCCCCACACCGGGCGGGCCGCCGTGGTCGGCTTCACCGGCCCGCCCGGGGTCGGCAAGTCGACCCTGCTGGGCGCACTGACCAAGCTCGAGCGCGAGCGCGACCAGACGGTTGCGGTGCTCTCGGTCGACCCCTCCTCGCCGTTCACCAAGGGGGCGCTGCTCGGTGACCGCATCCGGCTCGCCGACCACTTCCTCGACCCCGGGGTGTTCATCCGCTCGATGGCCAACCGGGGGGCGCTCGGCGGGCTCAGCGAAGCCGCGTTGCAGGCGGCGCTGCTGATGGATGCGTCGGGGCGCGACCTGGTGTTCGTCGAAACCGTGGGCGTGGGACAGGCCGAGGTCGACATCATCGATCACGCCGACACCGTCGTCCTGGTCCTGCAGCCGGGCTCGGGGGACTCGATCCAGGCCCTGAAGGCGGGCGTGATGGAGATCCCCGACGTGATCGTCGTCAACAAGGCCAACCATCCGCTCACCGACACGATGGTCCGGGAGATCAAGGGCGTGCTGGCCCTCGGACCCCACCCGGATTGGCCGGTGCCGATCGTCCGCACCGAGGCAACACGGGGCGAGGGCGTCGCCGAGCTGGCCGCGAAGCTGGCCGAGCATCGCACCTACATCGAGGAGCAGGGCACGCTGTCGGAGCGGCGCCGGCGCAACCTCATGAACGAGGTGCTGGCGATCGCCACCTTCCGGATGCGGCGAGAGCTCGAGGAGTCCCTGCGTGAGGACGAGGAGGTGCGGGAGCTGATGGACCGGGTCGTCTCCCGCGAGCTCGATCCGGCCAGTGCCGCCACCACGATCCTTGAGCGAGAGCCGAGCACGTGGCGAACGCCCTGACTGTCCCGCATGCCGTCGCCGCCCTGGTGCTGTGCGTGGCCGGCCTGGCGAAGCTGCGTTCGCCCGCCGGCGCCGCGCGGGCGGTCGGTCTGCCGCCCGGGCCCGTGCGGATCTTCGCGGGCGCGGAACTCGCTCTTGGGGTCTGGGCGCTGGCCGACGCCGCCGGGTTGGCCAGCCTTCTCATGACCGGGCTCTATGTCGGCTTTGCCGGTCTGACGATCCGCCTGGCCCGGAACGGGAAAGCGTGCGGCTGCTTCGGCGCTCAGCGCAGCCCCGCCTCGCCGCTGCAGTCGCTGCTCAGCATCGCTCTGGCTGGGGCCTGCGCGCTCGCCGCGGCCGGAGGGACGCACGCCGCCGCCTGGATCTCGGGGCGGCCGCCGGGATTCGTGACGTTGTTGGTAGTGGGCACCGCCGGGGCGGTCTATGGGGTCGTACTCGCCTACTCCGAGCTGCCGCTGCTGTGGCGCTCTTGGAGGCCAGCAGCAGGACGACTCATGCCGCCTCCGGCTGTGGCGAGCCCGGATGGCGAGCGGAGGCCGGCATGAGCTTGAGCCCGACGGCGCGGATCGCCGGGGCGCTGGGCTCGCTGCTCGAGCGCCGCACCTCGCGCCGGGGTGTGCTGGCGCGCGCGGCGGTGGCCGGATCGGCGTTCGCGGTCGCGCCCGTGCGCTACCTGGTGCGCCCGGGGACGGCCGAGGCGGTGATCCTGCCCGGTCGCTGCGCGCCGGGAACCAAGTGCACCGACGGTTACACCGCCTTCTGCTGCGAGATCGAGGCCGGTCAGAACGCCTGCCCCGAGAACACCTACGTCGCCGGCTGGTGGAAGTGCACCTCCTACCAGGGTTCGGGGCTCTGCGCCGACCAGGGCTATCGGTACTACCTGGACTGCAACCGGATCCCGGGCCGGCGGTTCCCGGGGGGCTGCCAGTGCGCCAACAGTGATTGTCACAATCGCCGGGTCGACTGCAACCATTTTCGCTATGGCCAGTGCAACACCCAGGTGCCGGGCACCACCGAGGTTGTCTGCCGGCTGGTCGTCTGTCAGCACCCGGGTCAGATCCCCGGCATCAACTGCAACTCAACCGAGATGGTGGACAACAACACCTGTGGCCACGAGGCCGGTTGCCTGCGCGGCCTGGCGCTCCCGGCTCCGGGTGGGGGCGGGGCGTGACCGCCACGGTCACCCGCGCGCTGGGTGGGGGTGCCGCATGACCACGGCGATCATCTCCGTGGAGACGGTCCTGCTCCTGATCCTCCTGGTGCTGGTGGCCGGGCTGTTGCGCAGCCACGCCGAGATCCTGCGTCGCCTCGGCACGACCGCCGCTGAGCCCGCCGGCGCCGGGGCGGTCCCGGTTACCGCGCCCGCTCGAGCGCCGGGTGCCCCGGCCGCGCCGCTGACCGGGCCGACCCCGGCGGGCGATGCCATCTCGCTCGACTTCACCGCCTCCGGCGGCGAGCCGACGTTGCTGGCCTTTCTGACCAGCGGTTGTGGCACCTGCGCGGGATTCTGGGAGACGCTCGGCGAGACCCGGCTGCCGCCCGAAGTGCGAACCGTCGTGGTCACCCACGGCAGCGAACGCGAGCGGCCGGCCCGGCTGCGCTCGCTCGCCCCGGAGGGCGTCCCGGTGATCATGTCCTCGCAGGCCTGGCAGGACTACGCCGTCCCGGGCGCACCCTATTTCGTGCTCGTCGATGGAGCGATCCGCGGCGAGGGGGCCGCCACCTCGTGGACGGCGCTCGGCTCGCTGGTCTCGGACGCGATCGAGGACCAGCGCGAGAGCGGCGGACAGGCCCGGGTCAACGACGTGGACCGCAAGCTGGAAGCGGCCGGCATCGGCCCTGACCACGCCAGTCTCCACCCGGCGGGCGGCGGGCCGGACCAGTGAGCGAGCTCGCCTGGCTTGGCTGCGCCGCCGCCGCGGTAGCGGCGGTGCGCGCCGCCTGGTCGCCGTGAGGTGAGTCGATGCTGGCCAGCATCACCCCGCTCGGCGAGCGGGGCCGCCACAGCCACCACGTCATCACGGTGATCGCCTTCTCGCTCGCCGGCGTGCTGGCCGGAGCGGCCCTGGGCGCCGGGCTGGGCGCGCTCGGCGGGCTGGCTCTCGGCAGCACCGGCCTGGCCCTGCGCCTGACCGCGCTGGCGATCGTCCTCGTGGCCGCGCTCGCCGTCGATCTGCTCCCCGGCCCGGTTCCGGGCCCGCGCCGCCAGGTCAACGAGCGCTGGCTGGACGAGTACCGCGGCTGGGTCTACGGCGCGGGCTTCGGAGGCCAGCTCGGGATCGGCGTCAGCACCGTGGTGTCCAGCGCCGCCACCTACGCTGCGCTGCTCGCCGCCCTGCTCTGTGGCTCGGCGGCCTCGGGGGCGGTGATTCTCGGCAGCTACGGCGCGATCCGCGGGCTCACGCCGCTGCTGGCCGTGCGCGTCCGCACCCCCGAGCAGCTGCTCGCGCTGCACGTGCGCTTCGCCCGCGCGCAACGCCCAGCCGCCGGCGCCGGGCATGCGCTCCTGGCGGCGGCCACCGTGCTCGCCGCGACCGGGGCGCTGGCGTGAGCCTCGAGGCCCACGGGATCCGGGTTGCGCTGCCCGCGCACTGGAGCGGCCGCGTGTTCCGGCGCGCCGGGGGCAACGCCACCCTGCACGCGGCGAGCTTTTCGCTCGTCCTGGACGACGGAGAGTTTGGTGATGCAACCACCGCCCGGATGCCCCCTGGGGGATCGTTTCTGGCTCTCACCGAGTACCTCCCGGGCGCCGGCCTGGTGCCGGGAGAGGGCCTGTTCGCACCCCCCCGGGTCGCGCTGCCGCTCGAGCCGACCCGGTTCTCGATCAAGGGGCTGGCCCACCCCCGCCCCGGCCAAGCGGGAGCGCAGCAATTCTTCACCAGCGCCGGGCGCCCCTTCTGCCTCTACGTCGTGCTCGCCGGGCCCAGCGGCCACCGACGCCGTCAGCTGCCGCGGCTCGACGCCATCCTGCGCTCGCTGCGGATCGCGCCCGCGGGGGGCGGTGGGGCCGGCACGGCGCCGTAAGTGGCCGAGTCGTAGCTGGGGGCGCTGTAGCAGCGGGTGAGCCCGATGCGCCGGGGGTTGCGGTACGTCGCGGCGAAGGTGGTGGCGAGCACGCTGCTGTCGGGCTGTTGCGCGACCCCGGTGATCGTGACCCGGATCGTGTACGGCACCCGTTCGCCTTTGCGAAACAGCGTCCCGCGGCACCGCGCCGGGGCGTAGAAGGACCCCGTACCGACGTAGACGCCGGGGGCCGCGTTGCGCAGTTGGACCTTGTCAAAGCCCGGGCCGCGCTGGCGCACGAGCGTGAGCGTGGGGCAGGCACTGGTCGGGCACCCCGGCACGAATGCCCAGGTGCGGGTCACCCGGGCGCCGGGGCGCTCGCCGGGCACGTTGACCGCCTTGGTCACAACGCCCGACACCGTCCAGAAGCCCTGCAGGCGAGCCGCGGCGAGCAGCGCGGGGGGAACGGGCGCCGCTGCGGCGGGAGCGCCGATCAGGCTCAGCGCCGCCAGCGTGGCCAGGGTGGCGCCCCGGATCATGCTGCGAACTCCAGGGCGAGCTCGGTCAGCAGCCGCACGCCCCAGCCGGTGCCGCCCTGGTCGAAGTACGGCGTCCGGCCTTTGAAGGCGACGGCGAGCATGTCGAGATGGGCCCACGGCACATCGCCGGCGAAATGGTGCAGGAACTCGGCTGCGGCGCTGGCCAGACCGACCCGGGGCTCGGGGCGATTGGTCAGCTGCGCGTACTGGCCGGCGGTCATCTCGGCGTAGATCGGGTGAAGCGGCAGCCGCCAGACCGGCTCGCCGGCCCGCTCGCCACAGGTCCTGACCTGCTCGGCCAGGCCATCGTCGTTGCTCATCAGCCCGGCGTAGGCCCAGCCCAGGGCGGCCTCCACGGCGCCGGTGAGGGTGGCCAGGTCAACGATCGCTTCGCAGCCGGCGCGCCGGGCGTGGGTGATGCAGTCGCCCAGCACCATCCGGCCCTCGGCGTCGGGGTTGTCGACCTGGATCGTGGTGCCGTCCAGCGCGGTCACGATGTCCCCGGGCTTGACCGCCCCGCGCCCGGGCATATTCTCCACCGCCCCGATCACCCCCAGGACCCGGACCGGCGCGCTCAGCTCGGCCAGGGCGGCGATGGCCTCGATCACGGCGGCGCCGCCGCCCATGTCGAACTTCATCTCCGCCATCCGCGGGGCGGCCTTGAGGGCCAGGCCGCCCGCGTCGAAGGTCACCGCCTTGCCGACCATGGCCAACCGCGGGGCGGCGGGTGCAGTGCCCTCGTAGCGCAGCTCGATCAGCCGCGGCTCCTGGTCTGAGCCCTGGGCCACGGCGGCCAAGGCGCCCATGCCGCGCGCCCGGATCTCGTCGCCGCCGAGCACCGTGAGCGTCAGCTGTGGATGACGGTCGGCGAGCTCGCGGGCGTAGTCAGCCAGCGCGGTGGGCGTGAGGTCATTGGCCGGCGTGTTGGCCAGGTCCCGGGCCCGGTTCTGAGCCCTCGCCACGATCGCCGCCTGACGGACCGCCGCAGAAACGTCGTGGTGAGCGCTGACGATCAGCCGTTGAATCGCGCGTTCCCCGGGAGGCGCCGGCTTGTAGCGGGTGAATCGGTAGCCGGCCAGGACGGTGCCGGTGACCAGCCCAGCGGCGATCTCGTCGCCGACCTGGTGAGGGAGCTCCCAGCACAGCGTCCGGGCGCCCAGCTCGCGCGCGCGGCGGTGAGCGATCGCCGCCGCCACGCGGGCGGCCTCGCCATCGAACTCGGTCCGGGTGCCGAGCCCGGCCACCAGGACCCGCCGGCCGTCGTGGTGGGTCACCGCCAGGTGCTTGGGCTCCCGGCGCGCCTCGCCGGAGTTCAGCAGGGCCTCGAGCTCGCCCCCTGGGAGCTCGTGCGCGATGCTCTCGTCCGCGAACACGCCGACGACGATCGTGTCGGCTCCCGTGGCGAGTGGCCGCTCGGTACTCGCCTCGATCTGCACGGCGCGGCACGTTACCAGCGCGATTGGGAGCAACACTGCAGTCGCTGAGCTGCCCGTGACCAGTGGGCCTCACTAGGATTCAGATCGTCCTGCCACCGACGCCGGAGAAGCCCATGCCCAAGACCGTCATCCTCTCCGCTGCCCGTACGCCGATCGGCAAGCTCGGCGGCGGACTCGCGTCGCTCGACGCGACCGAGCTGGGCGCGACGGCGATCACGGCCGCGCTGGAGCGGGCCGACGTCGACCCCGGCGCGGTGCAGCACGTGATCATGGGTCAGGTGCTCCAGGCCGGCCAGGGTCAGATCCCCTCCCGTCAGGCGCAGATCAAGGCCGGCATCCCCAAGGAGGTCTCTTCGGAGACGATCAACAAGGTCTGTGCCTCGGGGATTCGCGCCACGGGAATTCTCGACGCCGCGATCCGCGCGGGGGACCTCGAGGTCGGGGTGGGCGGCGGCATGGAGTCCATGTCCAACGCGCCCTACATGCTCAAGGGCGCCCGCTTCGGCTTTCGCATGGGCGACGGCACGGCGATCGACTCGATGATCCACGACGGCCTCACCAACCCCTTCTCCGGCAAGCACATGGCTCAGGAGGCCTCAGAGGTCGCCACCGAGCTCGAGATGACCCGCGCCGACATGGATCGCTGGTCGGTGCGCTCGCACGAGCTGGCGCTGAAGGCCACCGACGACGGGCGGCTTTTAGAGGAAATCGTGGCCGTGACGGTCAAGGGTCGCAAGGGCGACACGGTCGTGGAGGTCGACGAAGCGCCGCGCCGCGACACGAGCCTCGAGTCGCTGTCCAAGCTGCCCCCGATCTTTCTCAAGGACGGCTCGCACACGGCCGGAAATTCGCCCGGCGTCAACGACGGCGGCGGTGCCCTGGTGGTCGCGTCTGACGAGTGGGCCAAGGCCAACGGCAAAACGGTGCTGGCCACGATCATCGCGCAGGCTCAGGTGGCCGACGACTTTCCCTATCTGGCTCGCACCCCGGCCAAGGCGGCCGAGAAGGCGCTCGCGAAAGCGGGCCTGAGCGCCGAGGACATGGACCTCTGGGAGATCAACGAGGCCTTTGCCTCGGTGACACTGAACTCGATCCGGATGCTCGGTCTCGACGAGGACAAGGTCAACGTCAACGGCGGTGCGGTCGCCCTCGGCCATCCGATCGGCGCCTCGGGCGCGCGGATCCTGGGCACGCTCGTGTACGAGCTGCGCCGGCGCGGCGGTGGCCTCGGTTGCGCGGCCATCTGCTCCGGCGGTGGCCAGGGTGACGCGGTCATCGTCGAGGTCAATGGCGGCTGACCCAGCCACCGAGGCCGCTTTCTTCGATCTCGACAAGACGCTGATCGAGGGCTCCTCGGCCTTTCAGTTCGGACGCGCGGCATACAAGGCGGGCCTCTTGGGGCGCCGCCAGCTGCTCTCGGACGCTGTCGCCAACGTCCGCTTCCGCCTCCGCGGGGCTACCGACGCCGACTCGCTGGCCCTCCGCGAGCGGATCGCCGCCTCGCTGGAGGGGACCCGGGTCCGCGACCTCGAGCGCCTCGGGGCCTCCGTCCTGGCCGGAATCCTCCCCCGTGTCTACCCGCAGATGCTGAGCCTCGCCCACGAGCACCAGGACGCCGGCCGGCGCGTTTTCATCGTCACCGCCGCCTCCCAGGAGTTGGCCGACATTCTCGCCACGGTCATGGCCTTCGATGGAGCGATCGGTTCTCAGATCTCCGCCGTCGTCGACGGGGTGTACACGGGCCAGCCGGTCGGCGTGTTCGTCTACCGCACCGGCAAGGCCGAGGCGATCCAAGCTCTGGCCACGCGGGAGGGGATCGATCTGGCCGCCTCCTACGCCTACTCGGACTCCGAATCCGATCTACCCATGCTCGAGGTCGTCGGCCATCCCGTGGCCGTCAATCCCGACAGCGCACTGGCCCGCATCGCCCGTGAGCGTGACTGGCAGGTGCTCCGCTTCGATCGGCTCGGACGCCGGCTCAAGACGGGCGTCGCGCTGGCCGGCGCCGCGGCCGCCGGCGGCTTGGGCAGCGCTGCCCTGGTCGGCCGGGCCCGGGGTCGCGGCCGGCGGCGCGTGCCTCCGCCGTGGGCTTAGTGGCCCGGGGATACACTGCGCCGCATGCTCAACACTCCTGATCTCGTCCGCCGTGCGTGGCTCTTGCTCATCCTGGTCGCCGCACTCGCCTCGCTGATGGCGACCACGGCGCTGGCCTCCGGGTCCAAGAGCGTCAACGTCGGAGACTCCTTCTACGGTCCCAGGAGCCTGAGCGTGGGGAGGGGGACGGCCGTGACGTGGAAGTGGAGCGGCACCCTGCTGCACAACGTCAAGGTCCGCAAGGGCCCCGCCAAGTTCAAGTCGCGCACGCAGATCCGCGGCAGCTACCGCTACACGTTCTCGGCTCGGGGCACCTACAAGCTGTACTGCACGCTGCACCCCAACATGACGATGACCGTCGTCGTTCACTGATCGCCCCGGATGTCCTCCTCGGGCAAGAAGATCCGCGTCGTGGTCGCCAAGCCCGGGCTCGACGGGCACGACCGCGGTGCCAAGATCATCGCTCGCGCGCTGCGCGACGCCGGCATGGAGGTCATCTACACGGGGCTGCACCAGACGCCCGAGCAGATCGTCGAAACCGTCATCCAGGAGGACGCCGACGCAGTTGGACTCTCGATCCTGTCCGGCGCCCACATGACGCTCGTGCCCCGGATCATGGAGCTCCTGGGCGCGCAGGGGATCGACGATGTCATCGTCACGGTGGGGGGAACGATCCCCGCCGACGATGTCGAGGAGCTCAAGTCGCTCGGCGTGGCCGAGGTGTTCACCCCCGGCGCGCCCGCCCAGCAGGCGATCGACTTCATTCGCGGCGCCGTCCGCGCCTGAACCGTGCGTGACAGACGGCCCTGGGCGAAGCGTCCGGCCAGCGGTCGACGGTCCCCGGCCCCACCGGACCTGGTACGCATTCGTTCCGGGGTCAGAGGACGACCGATTGACTCGTCAGTCAACCGGGTAGTATTGGCCTCTCAGTGAGAGGAAAAGCTCGTCGAGCGGGGTCGGAAACCCCGCTGCAGGACATCCGATAGGAGGCCACACTTGAAGATTTGCGTCCTGGTCAAAGAGGTGCCGGACGCCGCCGTCGAGAAGCGCATCAACCCTTCGACGGGGCGCATGGACAGATCCGGAGAGAGAAACCTCAACCCCTATGACACCCACGCGATCGAAGCCGCGATGCAGATCCGCGAGGGTGGCGCCGCCGAAGTCGACGAGATCGTCGCGGTGACGATGGGTCCCGACACGGCCGTGCGGGCCCTGCACAAGGCGGTCTCGCTGGGGGCCGATCGCTCGGTCCATCTCAGTGACGAATCGCTGGCCGGCTCTGACGTCGCCGCCACCGGCTACGCGCTCTCCAAGGCGCTGGAAAAGGAATCACCGGATCTGGTCCTGCTCGGCCAGCAGTCCGACGACGGCGAGTGCTACACGATCGGCGCCGTGGTCGCCGACCATCTGAAGATGCCCTCGCTGACCCAGGTGATCAAGATGGACCTGGAATCGGACCCACCCACCCGGCTGACGTGCGAGCGCCAGGCCGAGTACGGCTACGACACCGTCGAGGTGACGCTGCCGGCCGTGATCTCGGTTGGTGACGCCATCAACGAGCCCCGGTATCCGTCGCTCAAGGCGATCATGGGGGCCAAGAAGAAGCCACTGGAGGCGGTCGCTGCCTCCGACGTTGGGATCGACGGCTCACTGGTCGGCGAGGAAGGCTCGCGCGTTTCGTGTGGCGACTTCCATGACCCGGCCGCCAAGGCCGCGGGCCAGATCATCGAGGACGAGGACACCGAGGAGACGGTCGAGAAGATCGTCGCCTGGCTGGACGAAAGGAAGCTGATCTAGATATGGCTGACGTTCTTACCTATGTCCTTCACTACGAGGGTGCGTTCAACAAGAACTCGCTCGGCGCGGTCTCCGAGGGTGCCGCCCGGGCTGCCGAGATCGGCGGCGAGTGCCATGCCGTCGTGGTCGGCGGCGATGACCTGACCGACGAGCTGTGCTCGAGGCTGGGCCAGTACGGCGCCAAGAAGGTCTTCCGCGGCCAGGGCCCCGAGGGGCTCGCCCAGCCCGTGGTCGACGTCATGGCCAAGGTCATCGACGACGGTGGTCACGGCTACGCGCTGTTCGGCGGCGGCCTGCTCGGCTTCGAGA
>JBOGYN010000351.1:0-2125 GCA_050696855.1 Solirubrobacteraceae bacterium
AAGTCACGCGCCCTGGTCGTCAAGGCGGGTGGCCTGCGAGCAACAGGGCAGCGGAGGGCTGGCACCCAAATAGCCGCCGTCGGCGGGCACCGTCCCCTCCCGAGTATCGCGCCCTGGCGGGCGCGTCGGGGTCGGGGAACGGTCCCGCATCCGGTCGGGACCGGCGAGAAGGAGGTCTTACCGATGCGGACTCTCGAGTGGCGCGATCAGATTGCCGCGCTGTACCTCGCCCAGCAGCCGCGGCTCCAGCGACAGGTCGCTACCTTGGTGAACACGACGCCGGAGAACGTCGAGGACGCGTGCATGTTTGCGTGGATGCAGCTGCTCACCCGTCAGCTCGAGGAACCAACGACGGTGGGGAGCTGGTTGCTGACTGTGGCGCGCCGAGAGGCGATCAAGCTGGATCAGCGCGCGCGCCGCAGCCACGCGTTGGCCAACGAGGTTGAGCCGACCGATCCGGTGAATCGGATCGGCGCCGTCGAGCGCCACGTCGATACCGCGGCCGTGATCGCCGCGGCGGGGCTGAGCGCCCGCGGTCAACGTCTCGTCGCGTTGCAGGCTGCCGGGCTCAGCTATACCGAAATCGCCGAGCGCAGCGGCGACAGCGTGCGGACCGTCGAGCGGCAGCTCCTGCGTGCACGCCGCAAGCTCAGAGAGGCGCGCTCGCGGCCGGGGGGGTGAACTCTGCGGCGCCGAGGCTCTTAAGGAGCATGATGCTCGTTCGCTACCAGGGAAAGGCCGTCGGGTTCCTCGGCGCCACCCGCTACACGATCTGTCACGGGCTGCTCGACGAAGGCGAGTGCCGTCGGGTCAGCGCGGTCTGCGAGATCGCGCTCGAGATCCGCGCGCTGACCGGCTACGAGATCGGCCGCCAGCCGGCAGACCGTCCGCCTGAGTAACGCGGATGGCGGGGTCGTCCCCTCCCGAATTGTCGCGCCCTGGCGGGCGCGTAGGGGTCGGGAACGGCCACGCCAACCGGGCGAGGCCTCGACCTCCAGGAGGCGATGGCGATGGCCCACAACGGAATCGTGTACCTGCTGCACTTCGACCGCTCCTACCGGCACGCGCGTCACTACATCGGATTCACGCAGAACCTCGAGCAGCGCCTCGCCGAGCACCACGCGGGTCGCGGTAGCCCGCTGATCGCCGCGGCGATCGCCGACGGCATCGACTTCCAGCTCGCAGCGATCTGGCAAGGAGATCGCCACCAAGAGCGGCGCCTACATGGTCAGAAGAACGCCCGGGCGAGGCTCTGCCCGATCTGCGTCGGCGGCGAGGTGGCCGCGACGGCGGCGTCCACGGAACCACCGATCGATCTCGTCGACGAGCTGCTCCTCGCGGTGCTCGACGGGACGGCCCAGCCGGCGACGCTGAACGCGCTGCAGGCGCAGCTGCGCCGGCGCGGTAAGCGGATCGGGAGCGTGCACGGCCGGCTTGAGCTGCTCGCGCTCCGCGGGCGGGTGTCGAAGACCTGGCTGCTCGGCGAGATCGCCTGGACGACCGTCCCGCCCGCGACCGACACGCCGGTACACAAGCGCCCGGTAGAGCACGGGACGCCGGCGTGAGGTCGGACCGGGTGGGCGGTCCGTCCCCTCCCAAGTGTCGCACCCTGGCGGGTGCGTGGGGGTCGGGGAACGGCCCCGCCACCCGGGCGGGCCCCCACCCGAAAGGGAAAGCACCGTCATGACCAAGAACACGTACCGCGCCCGGCCGCGGCTTACCGAGGCCGAGCGCGAGCAGCGCCGCAACGCCGAGCGCGAGCGCGTGAAGGAGGCCGCCGAGCAGCTACTCACCTCCGACGGCTGGCAGCGTTGGGTGCATGCGCGGTCGATGTTCCGCCGCTACTCCGCGCACAACTGCATGCTCATCGCGTTGGACTTCCATCTGCGCGGCATCGAGCCCGAGCCGGTCGCTGGGTTCCGGACCTGGTTCAAGCTGGGCCGGTGCGTGCGCAAGGGCGAGCACGGCATCAGGATCGCCGCCCGCGTCACCCCCAAGAAGACCGACCAGAGCTCCGACTCCCACGACGGGCAAACCAAGGAGGAGTGCGAGCAGCGTCCCGTCCGATTCACAACGGTCGCCGTCTTCGGGCTCTCGCAGACCGATCGGCTGCCCGACGCTGAGG
>JBOGYN010000352.1:0-2792 GCA_050696855.1 Solirubrobacteraceae bacterium
GCCCAAGGCCAAGCCGCGCACCACCCAGGGGGCCCCCAAGCGCGCGACCCAGCGCGCGACCCAGGCGGCGAGCAAGACTTCGAGCGCCCGCAGCGCCGGACATCGCGCGACGGCCCGGGCCACCGCCACGCCCCGGCGGGTATCGGGTCCGCTGGGCGGCGTCAGTGTGCCGCGCCGCACTTCGGGACCGGCGCGCAGCACCCCGCGTCCCGCTCGACGCGGGCACGCCACTCGGACCGCCCCGCGCGGAGTCCTCCGCGCCCGGGCGGGTGCCTTCGTCCGCGCCCTTCCCGACCACTCGCTGCTGGACCGGATCGTCCGGGGCCGGGCTTGGATCCCGATCCTCGGCATCCTGCTGGCCGGGATCGTGGCCATGCAGGTGGAGACCCTCAAGCTGAGCGCCAGCACCGGCCGCGCGCTCGAGCGGGGGACCGCCTTGGCGAGCCGTAACGAGCAGCTGCGCGCCAGCGTGGCCGTGCTCGGTGACGATCAGCGGATCGAGCGGCTGGCCGCAGCCATGGGCATGGTGATGCCGGGGCCGACCACGGTCAAGTTCCTCTACGGACATCAGAACGGCGCCGTGTCCCGGGCGCTGAACGGCATCCACCAGCCCAACGCCCCGACGTTCGTCGCGTCCCTGCCGACGGCCTTGAGCGCCGCGTCCACCGCGGCGACGACCGCCTCAACCGCATCGACGACCGCCTCCACGGCGCCCGCGACCGGCGTCACGACCCCGACGGCCACCGGCACGACCACCCCGACCACCGGCACGACCACCCCGGCCGCGGGCACGACCGGGGCGCCCCCACCGGGGGCGACAGCGCCGGCGACCACCACGCCGGCCACCGCGGCCGCGACCACCGCACCCGCGACCACCACGCCGGCCGCCGCAGCCGCGACCACCACGCCCGCGGCCACCACGCCGACCGGCGCTTCCGGCGTCACCCCCGGCGGGTAGCGAGCCGTCACGATGGCCGTCCTCGACCGTCGGATCGGCTGGATCTTCCTAGTTTTCCTGGCGCTCCTCACGCTCGCCGTGGTGAGGGCCTTCGACCTCGGGGTTCTGCGCGCGGACTCGCTTCAGCAGGCTGCCGTCAGTCAGCAGATCACCCAGGACACGATTCCCGCCCCGCGCGGTCTGATCACCGACCGCAAAGGCGTCGAGCTGGCGATCTCGGAGTCCGCCGACGACGTGATCGCCGATGACTTCCTGATCAAGAACCCGATGGCCACGGCGCAGAAGCTGGCGCCGCTGCTCGGCAAGCCGGTCCTCACCGTTCTCGCCCTGCTCAGCAAGCGAAACGGTTACGTGCACCTCGCGCGGCTGATTCCCGCCGATACCGCGACCCGGATCATGAAGATGCAGATCAACGGGATCTCGCTGGTGCCCAAGACCACCCGCACCTATCCGCGGGACTGGGCGGCCTCGCAGGTGCTGGGCTCGGTCCATCAGAGCGGCCAGGGCGCCAGCGGGCTCGAGTACTACTACAACTCCACGCTGACCGGGACGGACGGGGTGCGACGGATCGTCAATGACGCGATCGGGCAACCGATCTCGATCGACGACGTGCACACGACCAGGCCCGGCAGGAAGCTGAGCCTGACGATCGACGCGGCCCTCCAGGGCGAGGTCGAGCAGGTACTGGCCGGGGTGGGGGCCCAGTACTCGCCCAAGGGGGCGACCGCGATCGTCATGAACCCGCAGACCGGAGCCATCCTCGCCCTCGCCAACTGGCCACGGGTCAACGCCAACAATCCGGCTCTGGCCCCGAACTACGCCAATCAGGACCGGGCCGTCAACTTCAACTACGAGCCCGGTTCGACCTTCAAGGCGTTCACCGTCGCGGGGGCGCTCCAGGACGGCCTGGTCACTCCGAGCACGCCCTTCAACATCCCCTCGGTCCTCCAGGTGGCCGACCGCCAGATCCACGATGCCGAAGCCCACGGCAACGAGACCCTGTCGGTGGCCGACATCCTCAAGAAGTCCAGCAACATCGGCGCCGACGAGATCGGGGCCCGGCTCGGGGCCACCCGCTTCAACTACTGGGTCCATCGCTTCGGCTTCGGCGCCCCGACCGGGGTCAACCTGCCCGGCGAGGACGGGGGCCTGATTCTGCCGGTGAGCAAGTACTCGGGCTCCTCGATGGGCAACCTGCCGTTCGGTCAGGGTGAATCGGTCACGCCGATGCAGATCGCCACCGCCTACGCGGCGATCGCCAATGGCGGCATCCTGCGCCCTCCGCACATCGTCCAGGCGATCGGCGGCAAGCCGGTTGCCCAGCCCAAGGGCCACCGGATCCTCTCCCCGCTCTACGCCCAGGAACTGCGCGACATGCTCAAGGGCGTGCTCGGCGAGGGCGGCACCGCTTCGGGCGCGGCGATTCCCGGCTACGACATGGCGGGCAAGACGGGCACGGCCAACATCGCGATCGGCGGCAAGTACTCAAATAGCGAGTTCGTGGCCTCGTTCGTCGGCATGGTTCCCGCCAACCACCCGACCCTGCTCGGGCTGGTGGCCGTTGATCAGCCCCAGGGCTCGATCTACGGTGGCTCGGTAGCGGCGCCGGCGTTCCAGAAGATCGTGGGGTGGGCCGTCCCCTACCTTGGGATCTCGCCGCGCTAGCCGGTCCGGGCCTGTGAAATCGTTGTAAATCCTTCCCTATTTGGCGGGTTCCGTGTTATTGTGGCCGAGCTGAGGAAGGGTAAGTCAACGGACTACTTTTAGGGGCAACGCAGGAGAAGAGACCGGGGGGTCCATGGACGGTTTTGGGCGGGCTCGGCCAGGGTTGGCG
>JBOGYN010000353.1:0-11411 GCA_050696855.1 Solirubrobacteraceae bacterium
TCGACGAGAAACGCCTCGTGATTCGGCTGAGGGTCAGGCGGCTGTACGGAGTGCTGCTCGATAAGCCACCCGGCGCCTAGCGGGATCGCCGCCTGGCCAACCAGAGCGGCCTTACGGCCGATCCGGCAGAAGACTCTCTCGGGCTAGTGTCCGCTGCCGTCGTCAATCAGGCTTGAAGTAGAGTTTGACTCGGACCTCGTACATCTCGACGGACACGCGACGGCTCGTGCCGCCCGATCGGGGCGGGTCCGCTGCGCTAAGGGCTGCGTCGCCCTGCCGCCGGTCCTCCTCGGTCTCGAACAACGTAATGGAGAGAACCTTGCCATCGTCCGCGTTGTAGAGGTCAAGCAGCCCGACAGCGGGCAGATCATCTCGAGGTCCCGCCGTTGCCCGCTGCTTGATCTCCTCAAGGCCGCGCCGCACATCGTCCGGATCGCTGCCCGTAACGTCAAACGTGGCCACTCGTGCATGCATGAAGTCTCCTTGGGCGTGACATACGGAACCTGGCTCCCGATTGGGGCCTCTCGCGAGCGATCGTCCAGACCCGGGCACGACCGCCAATATCCTGAGGCGAACGTATCGCATCGGGCTACCTGCAACGGCGGCTGACGCGTCGGTCAAGTCCCCCAACGCTGCTGATTAGGGAACGAACCCAGGCGTGGCCGCCGCGTCATCGCTGAGTGCCACGGTCGCGGCATTGCAGGTGTCTCGCGCCGGCGAGGCTAGCTCCCTCGTATTCGCATTGAGCGTCCACCAGGTTGACTTCGCCCGATCTGAGGGCGTCACTCTCGTACACCCGAGCTTCAACTGATTTGCAGGGACTTCGTGAGCGCTCATTGCGATTCCTGAACGAGCGGAATCGTTAGCTCTTTCACTCGTAATGAAGGGGTCCCCGGTTCGAGTCCGGGCGTCGGCTCTGAGAAGTCGCTCTAAAACGGCTGTTTTCGAGACGCGAGGGAGCCATGTCAACGCGAGCGTGTCCCCGAGATGTCCCGAGAAGGGCGCAGTCTTTGGGACATCGGAGCGGGTTCTGTTGGTCGGCGGACAGGTTCAGAGGAAGATCGGTCCGGCGTGGACGGCGCGGGGGACACCGGCGAGCCGTTCGCTCGAGCCTGGTTTGGGCGTGGCTATCCCTGCTGGGGTGTGGCCAGCGACCGCTCGAGCGGCGCTCGGATCGCCGGGGTGATCACCGCGCCGTGAAGGCGCGCGTGGAGTTTGGCGGCCGCTTGCTCGATGGCGTTGCGAGCCTGCGATCCGCAGTCTGCGATCACCTGCCAGCGCAGCTCTGCATCGTGGGTGATCGTCCAGGACCCGACGATCTCGCCGTCCCACCAGAGGGTCGGCCCAATATTCCCGGCGCGATCGAAGATGTGCCCCGGGTCGATGCCCAGAAACCAATCGCGGGCCTTCCATCCCATGGGGGTCGGGTCCAGAGTGGGCAGCAGCGCCGCCACAGGCTCATCGGCGGTCTCTCGGTCGGCGTTTGCCAGGTCGATCCCGGGCTGGCCGTGCAGGTCGACATCTTCGATCGGGAGGGGCCTCAGGGCACGGCGGGTGGTGGCCAGGTTCCAGCCGGTCCACCAGCGAAGGTCCTCGGTGCTCGCCGGTCCGAACCGGGCGAGATAGCGTTGCGCGAGGTCGCGTCGGGCCCGTTCTGGGTCGATCACGGGCAGCCCCTCTGGCCACCAGCGGATGACCGGCTCCCAGCGGTGATGTCGGCTGGTCCAGGCCCCGGTCGGGGTGCTGCGGACGAGCCGGCCGTCTGCGGCCATGAGGGTCAGCAGGGGCGTGGTGACGTTGTGCGGTCGCTGCGAGGCGGTGCGGGCCAGGATGCGCGTCTGCAGGGCGGCCTGGTCGGCAGCGAGCTGCGCACCGGTGGCCCCGCCTCGCTCGGTCAGAGCCTCCTCGACACGGGCCTCGAGATCAGCCAGCCAGTGGGCGATGTCACGCTCAATCGGCGGTTGGCTGCCGTTGCGCTCAAGCTGTCTTATGAGACGCCGGCGCAAGGTCGCGGCGATGTCGGTGCTTACAGCGGCCTGGATGGTCGGGATGTCCTCCCGCGCGAAGACGAACAGCGTGCGCCGCATGGCCATCCACCGGACGAGGCTTCGCCGCGCGTACATCGCCTCGGCCACGTCGGTCAGCGTCGTGGCGGAGCTGCGCGCGAGCACCGAGAGGTAGACCGAGGCCGGATCGGTGGCGTGCAGGGCCACCAGCGCCTGAACGACCGCGTCAGGACCGCCGGCATCTCCGGCGAGATGGTGGCGACGCACCATCGCCCGCCGCCGTTGCTGCACCGTGATCTTGCGCAGCTTCCTCACCGGCCCCCAGTCCTCGCAATCATCGTCACGCTCTGCTTCTGCGACTTGTCAATATCGATATGTGCGGCAGCTAGGCCTCGTCGCCGAGCGCGACGATGTGCTCGGGTAGCCGCTCGTTGTCGCCGTACATGAAGTGGTTGCGGATGTTCTCGGAGAACCGGCTGGCCTCGGTGGACTTTCCGACCGCCTCCGCGGTCTCGCGGATCAGCATGGGCGAGGCACCGCAGCAGACGCCGAGGTAATTGATGCCGAGGTCGTGGATCTCCTTGGCGAAGGCGCCGATCTCGTACCGGTTGGCGTACAGCGGGTCCAGCGCCGTCGGGAAGGTGCGGCCGTGTGGTGAGGGCACCGTTGCGCGGTCGTCGCTGAGGTTGAAGAACGTCGGTTCCTCGGCGGTGGTCCGGTACGGGATCGGCAGGGCGCCGACGTGGCACGACACGGCCGCGCGGATCTGCTTCAGCCACGGCAGCATCGTCTCGGGCCCGCGGAAGCAGTTCATGCCCACCACGGCAGCGCCGGCCTGCTCTAGCCGTTGGCAGGTCTCGACGATGCCGACCCCGTCGGCCATCTCCTCCATCGCCATCGGCGCGATGGTGAGGACGACGGGCAGGCCGGTGGCCTTCGCGACCTCGAGCGCCGCCAGCGCCTCGCCGGCGTAGTAGAACGTCTCGCCGATGATCATGTCGGCGCCGCCCTCGACGGCCCAGCCCACCATCTCCTCGAACATGCTGCGCACCTCGGCCTGGCGGGTGGCGTCCTCGGGGTCCCAGATGTTGGTGTTCGAGACGTTGCCGGCCATGAGGTCGCCGGGTCGCTGGTCGGCGACCTGCCGCGCGATCTGGAGTGCGGCGCGGTTCAGCGGCTCGAGCAGGTCCTCCTTGCCGATCACACGCATCTTCTCGCGGTGACCGTTGTATGTGAACGCCTCGACGACGTCGGAGCCGGCGCGCTGGAAGTCGACGTGCAGGGTCCGGAGGGCGTCCGGGTACTCCAGGGCGACCTCGGGGACGAACTCACCCGCGCTCAGGTAGCCGCGACGCTCCAGCTCGAACAGGAAGCCCTCGGCACAGATCACCGGCCCGGCGTCCAGGCGCGCGGTCAGGTCCCCGCTCGGAACCTCAGAGGTGGATTCGGTCATGTACTGCTCCTTGGTGGTGAAGGGACGGGTCGTCTCACAGGAGACCAGACAGTCGGACTCAACAGCAGTATGCGACGCCAGCGGCGACCGCGGGTGGTGGCGGCATCCCTGACGATGAGCGCACGCCTGATCGATCGGTAGACGCCCTCCATCTTTCGTAGATCGGCACTACACGTCGATGCACGCGGTCTCCTGACTCCCAGGTCGAGCGCTCTCACCGCGCCTTCCCAGGCCGGTGCGCCTAGTGGCGACGTCGGGTTCGAGCTCTCTGGTCCCAATCGAGCCGTACCGCGAGCTTGCGTTCAGAGCGGCAGCAGCGCCGCTGACATAAAGCTCACCCACGGGCCGGGCGCCGCCGTTAGGATCGCCAGCATCAACCTAGAGAGGGGAGCAAATGACAGTTGGTATCCGTATCAAGCTGCCGGGCCTGTCCCAGGACCAGTTCGACGAGGTCAACAAGCACGTGGATCCTGTCGGCAATCCACCAAAGGGGCTGCTGTTTCATTCCTCCGGACCGATCGACGAGGGCTGGGGGGTCATCGACTTCTGGGAGTCCCGCGAGGACTTCGACGCTTTCAGTCCGCGGATCCAGGAGTCGGTTGCCGCGGCCGGCGCCGAGTTGCAAGGTCCGCCGGACATCAAGGAGTTCCCGGTTCACGAGACGTACCCGCGCTGACCAAAGAGGTCCAGGAGCCCCTCAGTTGAGGGGCCTCCGCACAGTCCGCGTGAGCGGACCGAGCGGAGGAACGCGAGGAGCGCGCGTAGCCTGGCGGGGGCAAAGCGAGGTTCCGCGGTCAGTAGTCGTTTTTAAAGGCGAAGTAGGAACCGCGAATGGTTCCAGCCAGCTTTGACTTCTGGCGCGCGAACTTGAACCGCGAGGCGAGCTCCGCGGGGACTTCCATCCCTTCGGAAAGCTTGAACCCGACCGCCCGCTTGTTGGTGCCGTCGATGGTGTACATCACGTTGATCGACAGGCCGCTCTCGTAGAACACGTACGCGATACGGATGTTCTCGACCTGGAAGGCCGTGGCCTCGCGCGGGCGGGCCGAGATGACGATGTCGCGTTCTTCCTTGAGGATCCGGTGCACCCAGTCGACGGTCGTCTTGGCGTAGCTCGCAGGCTCCACCGTGAAGACGTGGTCGTATTTGTTCTTGAAGTAGCGGGCCTCGTGCGCCCGCAGACCAGCGAGCGCGGTCGCGACCGGCGAGGACTCCAGACCGACGGTCGAGACATTGGTGAAATCCACGGTGTAGGGGGTGACGCTTTCCTTGCCGGTGGTGCTCTTGGTGGACTTCTGTGTCTTTGTGCTCATACGAACCTCCTCATGCTTTGCACGCGGTCATGTCTGCGATCACCGGACGGCTCAGCGCAGCTCCTGAATGCGGATCAGATTGCCCGCGGGATCGCGAAACGCACAATCGCGGATCCCGTACGGCTGATCAATCGGCTCCTGGACTACGTCGGCGTCGCTGGCTTGCAGCCGCTCGAATGTGCGGTCAACGTCGGTGGTGGCCAGGTTAATGCTGGCGTACGTTCCCTTGGCCATCATCTCGGCGATCACGCGACGCTCCTCATCGGTGATGCCAGGAGTGGCGACCGGCGGATACAGGACGATCGACATGTCCGGCTGTTCGCGGGGGCCGACCGTGATCCAGTGCATGCCGCCGTATTCGACGTCGTTGCGGACCTCGAAGCCGAGCGTGTCGCGGTAGAAGGCCAGAGCTGCCTCCGGGTCGTCCTGCGGAAGCATGCTCGAGTGAATCGTGATGTTCATGCCGGTCACTCTAGGTGCGTGTCGGTGACCGCGCTTCTCGATTCCTGATCGATTGATCACCTGTTTGGCGACACATGGCGCCCTCCCCACCGTCGTCGTCACCGGCCGGAGCGGTCCGGGTCGGCGCCGACACCGACGTCGTCGCGTGGCCGACCAACTCAGCCCCGGCGCCGCCGCTGGCTGCCCCAGTGCTCACCCTCCTTCGGGGCCCGCCCAGCCCGACGCGGCCGGTTCTCACTCGGGATTAAGAACGCGTGGCCACTCGTGTCTCATGTTGGCAGCATGGGCCGCGCTGATGTAGCTTGCCGCGCGTGGGGTCGACGGAGCTTCCAGCCGACGGTCTGCAGGTACGCGATGTCACCGTCGCCTTTGGCGGCATCACCGCGCTCGAGGACGTGTCGGTCGAAGTCAAGCGGGGCGAGATCCTCGGGGTCATCGGGCCAAACGGGGCGGGCAAGACGACGCTCTTCAACGTGATCTGCGGATTCGTCAAGCCCAACTCCGGCATGCTCAGCTGGCGCGGTCGCCCGCTCGAGCGCCATCGCCCGGATCGGCTGGCCGAGCTCGGGATCGCCCGCACGCTCCAGGGGGTTGGCCTGTTCCCGCGCCTCACCGTGCTCGAGAACGTGATGACCGGCGCGCAGCGCTTTCGCGGGGCCGGCTTCGCCAGTGCGCTGCTCGGGTTGCCCCGGTCAGACCGCGATGAGCGCCAGCTGCAGGAGCGGGCCCTGCGCGCCCTGCAAACGGTCGGGTGCGGGGAGATCTCCGACCGGTTACCGAGCACGCTGCCGTATGCGGTCCAGAAACGGGTCGCGCTGGCCCGGGCGCTCGCTGCCGAGCCGGATCTGCTGCTGCTCGACGAGCCGGCCGGTGGGCTCGATGCCGAGGAGCTCTCGGACCTGGCGAAGCTGTTGGACTCGCTTCGTTCAGAGCTCGCCGTGATGCTCGTCGACCATCACATGGATCTCGTCACCTCGGTGTGCGACCGGCTCGCGGTACTCGACTTCGGACGGGTGATCGCCGCCGGCGTACCCTCCCAGGTACGCCAGGACGAGCGGGTCCTCGAGGCGTACCTGGGCCGCGACGCGATCGCCGAGGAGGCGACCGCCGAGACGGGGAGCGGAAAGCATGCTGAGCGTTGACGCCCTGACCACCGACTACGGCGCCGTCCGCGCGGTCAACGACCTCTCGCTGGAAGTGACCGAGGGGACGATCACTGCCGTGCTCGGTGCCAACGGCGCCGGTAAGACCACGCTGCTGCGGACCATCTCCGGGCTTGTGCGGCCGAGCACGGGCAGTGTCAGATTCGAGCAGCAGGACATCACGCGCCTGCCCGTCGAGGAGATCGTCCGGCGCGGCGTCGCCCACGTGCCCGAGGGCGGCGGGGTGATTTCGGAGCTGACGGTCGAGGAGAACCTACGGCTGGCCGCAGTGTGGCGCCGGGCGCAGGCCGCCCGGCCGGAGGAGATCTACGACATCTTCCCGCGCCTGCGCGAGCGACGCACGCAACCGGCCTCCCGCCTGTCGGGCGGCGAGCGGCAGATGCTCTCGATCGGGCGTGCGCTCGTGCCGCGCCCGCGCGCGCTGCTGCTCGACGAGCCGTCACTCGGCCTGGCGCCGCTGCTCGTAGCGCAGATCATGGGCCTCGTGCGCCGGCTCGCCGACAGCCTCGGCCTCGGCGTGCTGCTCGTGGAGCAGAATGCGCGCAGCGCGCTCTCGATCGCCAACCGCGGTGTCGTGCTGAACCTGGGCCACGTGGTCGCCGACCAGTCACCCGAGGAGCTCTCCGCCGACGAGCGCCTCCGTCACGCCTACCTCGGATTCTGAGCCCGGCGTGACCAAGTTCATCGACCTCACCCTGAGCGGTATCTCCAACGGGGCCGTGTACGCCGCCGTCGCGCTCGCGCTCGTGCTGATCTGGAGAGCGACCCGGATCGTCAACTTCGCTCAGGGCGCGATGCTGATGATCACTACCTTCATCGCCTCCGCGGTCATCAACAGCACCGGTTCCTACTGGCTCGGGTTTGTGGTCGCCCTGGCCGCCGGTCTGGTGCTCGGCGCCGTGGTCGAGCGAGTCCTGATCCGGCCCGTCGAAGGCGGCCCGCCGCTCAACGCGGTGATCGTGGCGCTCGGGATCTACACCCTGCTGGTCGCCGTCGGCGGGATGATCTGGGGCAACACGCCGCGTTCGTTTCCGCCCGCATTCTCTCTGCGGGGCTACAAGGTCGGCGGGACGACGCTGCTGTTCACGCCCAACGACACCTTCATCGTCCTGGTCGTCGTGGGTCTCGCACTCGTCCTGGCCCTCCTGTTCCGCGCCACGCCGTTGGGGCTGCAGATGCGCGCCGCGGCCTTCCGCCCTGAGGTGGCGCGTCTGCTCGGGGTCCGGGTTGGGCGCATGTTCGCCCTGGGCTGGGGCCTCGCCGCCGTGGCGGGCGCGCTGGCCGGAGTGCTGATCGCACCGTCGGTCTTCCTGGGCCCGAACAGCTTTGACCCGATCCTGATCAGCGGGTTCGTCGCCGCGGTGATCGGTGGCCTCGACAGTCCACCCGGCGCCGTGGTGGGCGGCGTCCTGCTCGGCGTCGCTCTGTCCTACGTGTCGGGCTACGAGGGCTCCTCGCTCGTCCCGCTGGCCGCGCTGGTGATCCTGGTGATCGTGCTCATGCTTCGTCCAGAGGGCCTCTTCTCCTCGGCGCGGGAGCGGCGAGTGTGACCGCGCTGGCCCGGGTACTGCAGCGGCGCACGGTCCTGCGATCCCTCGGGCTGGTCGTCGTCGCCGCGATCGTGCTCGCGGTGCTCACCACCTTCCTCAGCCCCTACAACGACCTTCAGCTGGCCAACGGCGCGTACTTCTTCGCCGCGCTCGCCGGGCTCACCGTGCTCGCTGGCCTCGGCGGGCAGATCTCCCTCGGTCATGGCGCGCTGATGGCGGTCGGCGCGTACACCGCCGCGTTGCTGATAGGCATCGAGGGGTGGGCAGAGCTGCCCGCGGTCGTGGCGGCAGTGGTGGTGGCGGCGGCGGTCGGCGTGCCGGTCGGCGCCGCCGCGAGCCGGCTGCGCGGGCCCTACCTGGCCGGCGCCACGCTCGCCTTCGCGGTGGGGTTGCCGGCGCTCGCGGACCGATTCCCGGCCACCTTCGGGGGCGAGAACGGGCTCACGATCAATCCTCCGACGCCGCCAGGGTTCCTCGGCGCCGATTTTCCGCTCGAGCGCTGGGAGGCGTGGGTCGCGTGCGCGGGAGCGCTGGTGGTGCTGTTCGTGCTCTACAACCTGATCCACAGCGGCGCCGGCCGCTCGCTCCGAGCGGTCCGTGAGGACGAGATTGCGGCGTCTCTGTGCGGGTTGCGGATCGGGCGCATGCAGACGGTGGCCTTCGTCATCAGCGCCGGCTGCGCCGGACTCGCGGGCGCGCTGCTCGCGCTCGTGCTGCAGCTTGCCCAGCCCGGAGCGTTCCCCCTCCAGCTATCGCTGTCACTGCTGACCGGAATCGTCCTCGGCGGCCTCGGGTCGCTGGTCGGGGCGGTCTGGGGAGCGGCGCTGCTGGTCCTGCTGCCGAACTGGAGCAATGACCTCGCGCACTCGTTTTCGCTCTCGACCCGGGTGTCGGCCAACCTGCCGCTCGCGATCTACGGGGTCGTGCTGATCGCGGCGATGCTGCTGTGGCCGAGCGGCATTCAGGGTGGTGTCAGGGCGCTCTTGGAGTGGCTGCGCCGGCGATGGCTCAGCCGCCGGGCTTGACCTGCGCGAGCCCGAGCAAAGCCGCCTCCACCTCCCGGAGTCGTTGGTGATCGCCACGGATCCCCACCGCGGCGTCGTTGTAGAGGAACGCTTCCGCCAGCCGGACGATCGCGTACGCCAGCGTGCTCGGTTCGGCGAGCGGTTCGTAGGCACCAGATGCCGCCTCGGCCTTGATCAAGCGCTCGACCGAGGCGACCGCGCGTTGCTGTACCGCGCCCGAGCCCGAGGTCAACATCCGCAGCGCCGCCCCCGTCTCCTGCTCCAGGAATCGCCGCAGAGCGGTGGAGTGGGCGAGGCTGCGGTTGATCCGATCGAACACCTCGAGTAGGCCGGGGGCTCCCCGTCGCCTGACGCTGCGGCGTTTACGCACGATCAGCGCTTCGAGCTCGTCGGCGATGACCTGGCCTATCAGCGCCTCGCGCGAGCCGAACCAGCGGTAGATCGTCGCGCGGCCGAGGCCGAGCCGGGCGGCGACGACAGTCAGGTCGACGCGCTGGCCTTCGCGGTACTGCTCGCCGACGACACGCAGCACGTCGGCTCGCGAGGCGGTGGCGGGCCGACCGCGCTTCGCCTTCTCCGAGCCGGTCGTCGCCGAGCGTCTGCCGCCCCGATTCGAACCTGTTGCCACCCCCATCGGGAGAGTGTAGGGTTTGAAACGTCTGAGGGAGAACGTATCGAAATCGCGCGTGCTCAACGGGTACGCGGTCGGAGCGACGATCAGGAGGAGAGGCTGGTGTCAAATCCAGGCATGCGGTGGCTCGGAGCACTCGGGATCACGGTAGTTCTCGGCGCCAGCATCGTCGGTTGCGGTTCCACGGGGAGCAGCTCGGGCGGCAGCGCTCCGGGGGTGACCAAGACGAGCATCACGTTCGGTACCCATCAGCCGCTGACCGGGCCGGCCGCGCCTGGCTACAGTGAGATCGCTCCCGCGTCCCAGGCCTTCTTCGACTACGTCAACGCCCACGGCGGCGTGTTCGGCCGCAAGATCCACCTGACCTACAAGGACGATGCCTACAACCCCACCAACACGGTCAACGTCGTCCATCAGCTCGTTCTCCAGGACAAGGTGTTCGGCATCTTCGAAGGTCTTGGCACGCCGACTCACACCAAGGTCGTGGGGTATCTGAACGCCTCGAAGGTGCCTGACCTGTTCGTCGCCTCGGGCTGCCCGTGCTGGGACAACGGCTCGTCGCAGCCTGAAACGTTCGGCTGGCAGCCGAACTACACGATCGAGGGCAAGATCCTCGGTCAGTACCTCAAGCAGCACTTCGCTGGCCAGAAGGTCGGCGTCCTCTACCAAGACGACGACTTCGGGCAGGGAGGCCTGGCCGGGATCCGCGCCGAGCTTCCCGCCGCCGACATCGTGGCCAAGCAGCCCTACCAGTCGGGGACGACCACGCTCGCCGCGCAGGTCACCGCGATCAAGGCCTCGGGCGCCAAGGTGCTCGTCGACTTCACCGTTCCGATCTACACCGCGATCGCCCAGCTGACCTCGTTCACGCTCGGCTACAAGCCGCAGCTGGTCGTCTCGAACGTGGGCATCGATCCGATCACCGTCGGCGCCCTGCTCAAAACGGTCTCCAAGGGCAAGGCCTCGGGGACCGGCCTGATCGAGGGCGCGATCACCGACGCTTACCTGCCCTCCTCGAGCGACACCTCGAATCCGTGGATCCAGTTGTTCCAGAAGATCCACGCGCAGTACGACAAGAGCGCTCCGTTCGACGGCAACGTCGAGTACGGAATGGCCAATGCATACACGCTCGTGCAGGCGCTGCAGGCGGCGGGCAAGAACCTCACCCGGCAGTCGCTGATCAATGCCGTCGAGACCGCCGGGGCGAGCTGGAAGGGGCCGGGGCTGGTTCCGTTCCGCTACTCCAAGACCCAGCACGGCGGCTACGGCGGGGCAGCGATGGCGCAGGTCAAGGGTGGGAAGATCGTCCTTATCGGGGGCCCGCTGACCACCGGCCCGACTCCCAGCAGCCCGATCACCTCCTACAGCGCCAGCCAGCCGAATCCGCCCGCGAGCGGGGTGCCGTCGGGGTAGAAATCCTGCCGCGGCCCCCGTTGCCACCCCCGTTCAATTTTCCAGTGGCGGTACCGAGGGTGCGATTCGCCTTCTCTCCAGCCCGCCCGTGCCAGAGCCAACACGTCAGTTTCGACGCATCGAGCGATCCTCGGTTCAAGCACGCCATCCTCTGCGCGAAGCTCCGTGGCTATGAACTAATCGGATCGGCGAAGCTGAAGCTCGGCCGGATCAGGCTCAAGGCGGCCTCCGGGACCATAAGGCCATCCGGCGCGTCGATCACCGTAACCAGTCCGTGCGTTTCGGGGCCCGTGAACTGCTTTGCAGAGCTGATCGCGATCGATCCCACGCTCCGTCGTCACCACGGCAAGATTCCCGGCAACCCCGTCCGCGGGGCGCTCGGGCACACCACGTTC